>CALSBD010000180.1:0-6796 GCA_943373055.1 Rhizobium sp. Q54 | reverse complement strand
GGACCATCGGCGCGCTGCATGATATTGCCGCCATCCAGAATGGCCGGATAGCCAAGCGTGCTGGTCGCGGCAACGCGCAAGTTGCCGGTCTTGGGCGACGCTACGAACGAATAATTGTTCCATGCATAGCCAAGCTTGCCGACCACGTCGGCGATAAATTGGTTTTGCGCGTTGGGGCGAAGGGCCAGAACGGCGATGTCGTTGTCGCGGGCCGCATCGCAGCCAATGTCGGTCCCATTTGCCCAAACGGTGGGACGGACAATGCCTTGCGCCCACCAACCGCCATAAGGTTCACGCTGTGCCAGGGTCGCGCCCGCCGCGCCATAATGACCGGGAACAAACCGGAAGCCTGAATTGATCGCCGCGCCGCCCCCAAAATCCTGGATGCAATGCGCCGCTGTGACGATAACGCCGCGCCGGATCACCGAGGCCGAGCAGTAGCTGGGGCCTTGGGGCGTGTTGAAGAACAGCTTCCCGATCGCGCGATAGGGATAGGTAACGCTGAGGAGGTTGGCGTCGCTGGCCGCCAGTGCGTTGGCGCCCGACCGTAAGCCGAGCTGAACCCGCGTGGTGGTGTAGGGAATACCAAACGAGCCAAACGCCCGCGGTGCGAACGGCGAGTTGCGCACGCCGCTGACACCCGGCACACCGGAAAACGACCGATCCGGCAACACGAGCGACTCTGCCGGCGCCTTCAGGCGGTTGACCATCGGCTTGGCGCGCGTGGTGTCAACGGCGGCCCGCGCGGAGGAGGGGCTCAGGTTGATGACGGTATCCTGCGCCGCCGCGGGGGCGGCCATCAGCAAGGTGGAGGCTGCGGCACTCGCGCAGGCAGCACGAAAGCGAGTCGAGCGTTTCATGGTGGTGTGATCCTTGAGCGTTCAAAAGACAAGGTGACGCTAACAGATAACCCCTCGCTTGAGAGGGACGTCAACGCCATACCAAAGGGATGATCGGCACAGACTGATGCCCGCGCGCGATCGTGTTGTGGCCTCCAGCCTTTCACGGATTTCGCCGTCAGGAGCGCGCCCCCGCGCTCGTCGATTCAAACCACGTTCGAACCTATCGCGACGGTAATACCGTGGTCACGGACCTGTCAAATGTAACCGAGGTCTTTGACAGGACCGTGAAGTCTCATCTCAGAAGAAGGCCTGCAGCCCGGTCTGCGCGCGGCCCAAAATGAGCGCGTGCACGTCGTGCGTCCCCTCATAGGTATTGACCGTCTCCAGGTTCTGCGCGTGACGCATCACGTGGTACTCGGCCTGAATGCCGTTGCCGCCGTGCATGTCGCGGGCCATGCGCGCAATGTCGAGCGCCTTGCCGCAGTTGTTGCGCTTGACGATGGAGATCATTTCCGGCGCCACTTTGCCCTCATCGAACAAGCGACCCACCCGCAGCGAGGCCTGAAGGCCAAGCGCGATCTCCGTCTGCATGTCGGCAAGCTTCTTTTGATAGAGCTGCGTCTGCGCCAACGGCCGGCCAAACTGCTTGCGATCGAGCCCGTATTGGCGGGCGCGGAACCAGCAATCCTCCGCCGCTCCCAACACGCCCCACGAGATGCCATAACGGGCCCGGTTCAGGCAGCCGAACGGGCCCTTCAGCCCCGACACATTCGGCAACAGCGCGCTCTCCGGCACCACCACGCCGTCCATGACGATCTCGCCGGTGATCGACGCCCGCAGCGACAGCTTGCCGCCGATCTTGGGCGCCGACAGCCCCGCCATCCCCTTCTCCAGGATGAAACCGCGGATCTCGCCGCCGTGCGCGGTTGACTTTGCCCACACGACAAACACGTCGGCGATTGGCGAGTTGGAAATCCACATTTTCGAGCCGGTCAGCCGGTAGCCGTCAGCCACCTTGTCGGCGCGCGTCTTCATGCCGGCGGGATCGGAGCCAGCGTCAGGCTCGGTCAGGCCAAAGCAGCCGATCCATTCGCCGGTCGCCAGCTTCGGCAAGTAGCGCTTGCGCTGGGTTTCGTCGCCATAGGCATAGATGGGGTACATCACCAGCGACGATTGCACGCTCATCATTGAGCGATAGCCCGAATCAACCCGCTCCACCTCGCGCGCCACGAGGCCATAGGCGACATAGCCGGCGTCGGCACAGCCATAGTCGGCCGGCAGCGTGACGCCCAACAGGCCAAGCTCACCCATCTCCTGGAAGATCGAACGGTCGGTCGTCTCCGACAAATAGGCCTCGCTCACGCGTGGCTGCAGTTTACCCTGGGCATAGGCGCGCGCCGCCTCCCGGATCATGCGCTCGTCTTCTGTGAGCTGATCTTCAATGAGGAACGGATCGGCCCAATCAAACGCGACCTTTGACGACGCGGCCTTCGACGACGCATGCGACTTCGCGGCTTCTGCCATGGCACATCACCTTCAGATGGCGCCCCGTGGGGACGCTCCTCGCCTGGAGTTTGTCAGTTGACCACGCCGACGTCCGCCAAGATGGCCAACGCCCGCGCGCGGGTTTCGTCTGGTGTACCGGTGGCGTCGATCCGCGTCCACGTCAAGTCGTTGAGCGCATAGGTCTCTTGCTGGCGCGCCACCGCCGCGTCGGCATCGGAGATATCGTTGGTCCGCCGGTCGATGCGCGCCACCCGAACGTCCAGCGGCGCCTCGAGCCACAGCCCGACAAACGGCACCTCCGCCGCCTGGGCAATCGCTTCACACGCCGCCCGCTCCTCGGCGCGCGCAAACACTGCATCCAGGATGACGCTATAGCCGCTGGCCAGCAAGAGCCGAGCGGCGAACAAAAGCCGCTCATAGGTGCGGCGGGTTGCCTCAAGGCTATAGGCTTCCGCTGGCAGGTGATCGAGCGGACTGTGACCGTGCAACAGCTTCCGCATCGCGTCGGAATGATTGACAATTGCCCCCGGATCCCGCCCGACCAGCGGCGCAAGGCCGATCGCCGCACGCGACTTTCCGGTGCCCGACAAGCCGCCGATGGCGATCAAACACGGCGTCGCAGGCTCCATCTGCCGTTCAGCGAGCTCGAAATAGCCGCGCGCGTCAGCCTCCGCGAGCTCGCGTATCGCGCCGTCGTTCACCTCCGCTGTCGCCGCCGACACTTTCGCGCGAATGGCCGCGCGCATGGCAATGAAAAACGGCAGGGCGGCTAGGCCGGCAATGAACTGACCCGACAACGGCACGCGCCGCCCCAGCGCGGGGTCGGTGCTGTCATGGGTGGACACGGCGACAAGGTAAGACTGCAACACCCGCAGCGCGGCCGCCCGATCGCCCCGCTCCAGGATGTCCATGATCAAGAACGCCAAATCATAAAGCTGGTCGCCCGTCGCCAAGGCGTCGTCAAACTCGAGCGCGTCGAACAGCACCGGGTGGCTGTTCATCAAGACGATGTTGCGCAAATGAAGATCACCGTGAAGGAGCCGGACGCAGCCGAGCCGGCCGCGCTCTTCTAACAGCGCTTCGATGCGGGCGAACCCCTGGCGCATGGCTTGATCAAGCGCTTGGACGCGATCAGGCGCGAACAGAGCGGGTCGCGCGCGAAACGCCGCGCGGTTCTGGTCGAGATAAAGCTCTAAGTCGCGGATCCAGGGCAGCGCGTCGCGAATAGGTGCGCGCATGTGCTGATAGGCGATGGCCTGGCCCAACTCGACCAACAAACCCTGCGCCAACGGCCCCCTGGCGATCAGCCGATCGAGTGTTTGGCTTTCATCGAACCGGTTCATCCGCACGAGCCACTCAACCGCCTCGCCCGCGCCCGCCAAGGCGAGCGTGCCGTCCGCCTCGCGCGTGAGCGCCACCACATCGCGATAGATGAGCGGCGCGCCGGCCCTGTTAAGGGCGATTTCGCGCAGCGCGGCGGCCCGACGCGCGCAGGCGGATGAAAAGTCGACAAACGGAAACCGCACCGCGCGCTTCATCTTGAACGCGGTGTCGGCCGTCAAAAAAATGAGATTGAGCGGCGTGCCAACGACCTTCACCTCACCAAACCGCGAACGCAGAAGGGCCTCAACTTCGACAGGGGTTGTGCCGGACGAGGGCTCGCGGGCGGACATGGGCGGGAGGCTTTCCAAATATGCCTAAGGTCATCTTGCGCCTTTGGCGCAGGTTGTACAACCACCCGGCTGGTGTGTTCGCCTGTCGACCAACATCTAACAGACGGTATCGTGGTTCGGCCAACCGACCGGTTCCCTGGGCCCTGTTGCACCACCGTGCGCGCCGCGCCGTTGAGCCAGGTCAATGACGCGGCGCCAATCGATCGCCACGGTAGTGACCAACGACGCCAAACCCACGGGAGAACCGCCATGAGCACAATGGAACTCAAACGCATCCGTCTGACGATGGCGCGCACCAAGGCCTATCCGGAGGGCTCCCCACGGCACGGCTATGAATTCGTCGCGCCGCTCGACGCCACGGGCCACATCGATGCGGTGGCGTGGAAAGCCGTGCGGTATCAGTGCCACGTGCGCCGGTTCTGGGGTGATGAGGCCGACGACATCGGCCACCTGGTTCACCGCCCCGGCGGATCGTGGGCGTTTCACTATGATGTGGCCGGCGATGAGGACGACGAAGCCGGCTATCGGTTTGGCGCGCACACCTTCAACATGGGTGACTACGTGTCGATCAAGGACGAGGACGGCGAGCTGCACACCTTCCAGGTGGTGGTGGTGACCCGGGCAAGCTAGGGAAAACCGACTTGGCAGCCGCGTGACCGACTGGCCGCACGGGGCGGTTCGGCAGGCGATCCACTGGCTTATCTTGACCGCACAGGTCGGAGAATGGCGCGGAAATAGGCGCCAATACCGGTTTCGGTTTTTCCAAAGGCACGCTAAATGAAGCCGCGCGTGGTTTCCCCTTCGCGGGCGGACCTGCTATAGGAGTGCGAACCAGGACGCTTGAATCGCCACGTTGTCCCTCCCCCTGCCTTGCGTGTTCGGCCCCTGTGGCCCTTGTCGGAATGAAGCCAGATGGACCTGAGCGATCTCCTGACCCTTGATGCCGTCGTCCCCGCGCTCAGGGCCAATTCCAAGAAGCAGGTGCTTCAGGAACTCAGCACCAAGGCGGCTGAGATCACCGGCCAGTCCGAGCGCGATATCTTCGACGTGCTTTTGCAGCGCGAGCGGCTGGGGTCGACCGGCGTCGGCCATGGCGTCGCGATACCGCACGGCAAACTGCCAAAGCTGGATAAGATCACCGGTCTATTCGTGCGGCTGGATAAGCCGATCGACTTTGAAGCGGTCGATGATTTGCCCGTCGATCTCGTGTTTCTGCTGCTGGCGCCGGAGAGCGCGGGGGCGGACCACCTCAAGGCACTGGCGCGCATTGCCCGCGTGCTGCGCGATGGTCAAAAATCCTCCAAGCTGCGCGCCACCACCGACCCAGCCGGCCTTTACGCCTTGCTGACCGAATCGGCCGCACCCAACGCCGCCTGACGGCGTCGCTCGAACGTCTCGAGCAAGGCATCTAGCCCAAACTCAAACGCATTGACCCCGTCATAAGCGCCCGACGCCACCAAGGCACCGAGCGCGTGAAGATGCGGATAGCAGTCGGCTGACAGCGTCGGCAAATAGGCGCTCGCGGTCTCTTGATAGGCCGACGGCGCGACGGGGAAGTGCCGCTCAATGACGTGAAAGCCATAGGTGTGACTGTCGATCGCATGCCAGACATGATCGGCGTCGGGATAGCTGAACCCGGCCGCCTTCAAGCAGCCAATGGTGGCGTCGACCAGGCCGAGCACATGGGGCCCCAGCGCGATGCGGCCAATGAACACCGGTGGCGCCCACGGATGGGCTTGAAACACCGCGCGCATCGACAGCGCCCGGGCTTTCATTTGAGCGCGCCAGTCGCCGGTCGGTTCGGGCCGCGTGATGCGCGCCGCCAGTGCGTCGACTAGGGCGTCGAGCAGATCATCCTTGTTGCGCACGTGGTTATAGAGCGACATCGCCTCCACGCCGAGGCGGGCCGCCAGCGCGCGCATGGTGAGCGCCTCGACGCCGCCTGCATCGGCCAGCGCCATCGCCGCCGCCACCACCCGCTCACGGTTCAGCCGCACGCGCGCGCCGCCACCGCCAGACCGCGCCGTGCGCCGCCGGGGTGCCGCACCATCAATCGCCGTCATTGTTGGCCCCTCCTGCGTCCGCTCTCCGATGGCGCTGCTCACGGCGCGCCTTGACAGACGTACAGCGTAAGTCTACTCGGAACACCGATCAACTTACGCCGTAAGTTTCAAGCCACGAGGCGCCAGCCATGTCGTCATCCCCACCGCTTCCAACACGCCTGCGAGCCTGGGTGGCGCGCGGTTATGGCGGACCGGAGGTGCTTCACTGCGTGGAGCGTCCAATGCCGACGCCGCGGGCCAACGAGCTCTTGATCGCGGTTGCGGCCACCACCGTGACATCCGGCGACCGGCGTATCCGCGCGTTCGACCTGCCGCGCGGCATGGGGCTGATCGGTCGCCTCGCGCTCGGCATCACCGGTCCGCGGCGCCCGATCTTGGGCACAGAGCTCACCGGCACGATCGTCGCGCTTGGCGCTGACGTCGCCCGGCATCGTATTGGCGACCAGGTGATCGCCTTCACAGGCTTCAAAATGGGCGCGCACGCGACCCATTTGGTGATGCCGGCGACCGGTCTCGTCGCGGTTCGCCCGGCGCACTTGGCCATTGAGACGGCGGCCGCGATCGGCTTTGGCGGCACCACGGCAATGGACTATCTGCGCCGCGCCGCGCTCCGCCCTGGTGAGCGGGTGCTGGTGATTGGGGCGGCCGGCACGGTTGGCAGTGCACTCGTGCAGCTCGCCGCACACACGGGTGCCCACGTCACGGCCGTCGT
>CALSBD010000179.1:0-6812 GCA_943373055.1 Rhizobium sp. Q54 | reverse complement strand
ACCGAGTTCCGCAAGATCGTGCACATGGTGCAAAAAGGCGAGCGCGAGGCCCGGCAGGCGAAGAAGGAAATGGTCGAGGCCAACCTGCGCCTCGTCATCTCGATCGCGAAAAAGTACACCAACCGCGGCCTGCAGTTCCTCGACCTCATTCAGGAAGGCAATATCGGCCTCATGAAAGCGGTCGATAAGTTCGAGTATCGCCGCGGCTATAAGTTCTCCACCTATGCCACGTGGTGGATCCGGCAGGCGATCACCCGCTCGATCGCCGACCAGGCGCGCACCATCCGCATCCCCGTCCACATGATCGAGACGATCAACAAGATCGTGCGCACCTCGCGCCAGATGCTCCACGAGATCGGCCGCGAGCCGACCCCGGAGGAGTTGGCCGAAAAGCTCGCCATGCCGCTCGAAAAAGTGCGCAAGGTGCTCAAGATCGCCAAGGAGCCGATCTCGCTCGAAACCCCGATTGGCGACGAGGAGGATTCACACCTCGGCGACTTCATCGAGGACAAGAACGCGATCCTGCCGATCGACGCGGCGATCCAGTCGAACCTGCGCGAAACGACGACGCGCGTGCTCGCCTCGCTCACCCCGCGCGAAGAGCGCGTGCTGCGCATGCGCTTCGGCATCGGCATGAACACCGACCACACGCTCGAAGAGGTCGGCCAGCAGTTCTCGGTCACCCGCGAACGTATCCGCCAGATCGAAGCGAAGGCGCTGCGCAAACTCAAGCACCCCAGCCGCTCGCGCAAGCTGCGCTCGTTCCTCGACAACTGAGCGCGGCCCTCATGCTGTCAAAGCAAATAACCGGCGAGTTTGTCTCGCCGGTTTTTTCATGCGTCGGAAACGAGCTATTTGCCTGCAAAATCAACCGTCAATGCGAATAGATTAACCGCTCGCATATCTGACATGCGTCGATTGCTGCTTGTTTGTGCACATTCGAGGGCCAATATCGCACGTGTTGCTGGCGGGCGGCGATCCTCTCCTCCCTGTCGTCGCGTGTCGCCGCAACGTTCCCTCTGGAAGGTGATGCACTGCTCCGGCAGTGTGAAACTGCCGGGACCCGTCGGGTCCCGGCATTTTTTTTAAGCCATCGCGGCCAAGCCGCTTGGGGACCCGTCGGGTCCCGGCAAGTCTCTACCGATCCCAGCCAAATCCATCCGATAACGACGACGCGTCACATATACAGCGCTTCGCCGGTCCGGTCCTTGTAGAGGTGGGCGACCAGGTCGCCATAGCCGTTGTAAAGAAGCGTCGGCACCTGCTCGCCAGTGTGCAGCACGCGCTCGCTCGCCTGGCTCCAGCGCGGGTGCGGCACGGCCGGGTTCACATTGGCCCAGAAGCCATACTCATTGCCCGCGATCGTCTCCCAGAAGCTCTCCGGACGCTTCTCCACGAAGCTGATGCGCACGATCGACTTGATCGACTTGAAGCCGTACTTCCACGGCACCGCAAGCCGGAGCGGCGCGCCATGCTGCTTGGCCATTGGCTTGCCATAGGCCCCAGTCGCGAGGAAGGCGAGATCATTCATCGCCTCGTCCATCGCCAGCCCCTCGACATAGGGCCAGGGATACCACACCTGCCGCTGACCGCTGGCGACCGACAGATCCTTGAAGGTCTCAAACCGCACATACTTCGCCGAGCTGAGCGGCTTGGCAAACTTCACAAGGGCGGCGACCGGGAAGCCCGACCACGGAATGGTCATCGACCACGCCTCCACGCAGCGGTGCCGATACAGCCGCTCCTCAAGCGGCATTGCCTTGAGGAGGTCGTCAAAGCCGATGTCCATCGGCTTTTCGACGAGGCCATCGATCTTCACCGTCCAGGGGCGGATCTTCAGCGCCTGCGCCTCGGACGCGATGTATTTGTGCGAGCCGAACTCATAAAAGTTGTTGTAGGACGCGTTGGTCTTTTCCGGCGTCAGCTCACGATCCAGCTTAAAGGCCTCGTTGCGCTTCACCGGATAGAGGCCGGCACTGGGGTCGGTCTCCGCTCGCGCCCCAGTCGCGCCCAGCGCCAAGGCACCGGTAAAGCCAAGCCCCGCCACCAGCGCTTGGCGCCGGGTGAACGCCCATTCCGGGGTCGCTTGACTTTCGGGGATTTCAAAACCGCGCGGCCGTTTGATCAGCATGTCCTGCTCCTTGGCTGTTGGCGGCAGGATGCTGGTTCTGGCGCCGCATGCAAGCGACGATCCCGTGAGGTCATCCGTGATGGGATGTGAGCGCCGCGTGAACTGGACGCTCACGTCGCTCTCAGCGCTCAGCCAAGGCCGGCTCACCCTTGCGCTCACGGATCAAGTTGATGAACCGGCGGAACAAATAGTGGCTATCGCGCGGGCCGGGCGACGCCTCGGGGTGATATTGCACCGAGAAGATCGGCTTGCCCGCGACGCGGATGCCGCAGTTGGTGCCATCAAACAGCGAGACGTGTGTCTCCTCCACGCCGACCGGCAAGCTGTCGCGATCAACCGCGAAGCCGTGGTTCATGGAGGTGATTTCCACCTTGTCCGTGGTGTGGTCCATCACCGGATGGTTCGCGCCATGGTGCCCCTGATGCATCTTCATGGTCTTGGCACCGAGCGCCAACGCGAGCATCTGGTGGCCCAAACAGATGCCAAACGTCGGGATGCCGGCCGCCAACACCGCCTGAATGGTCGGCACGGCATAAACGCCCGTCGCCGCCGGGTCGCCGGGGCCGTTCGACAAGAAGACACCATCGGGCTTCAGCGAAAGCACGTCATCCGCCGTGGCCGTCGCCGGCAGCACGGTCACCTTGCAGCCCGCATCAGCGAGCAGGCGCAAGATGTTGCGCTTCACGCCATAATCGATCGCCACCACGTGATAGGTTGGGTTGGCTTGCTTGCCGTGGCCGGTGCCCAGCTGCCAGGTGGTTTCATCCCAGCCATAGCGCTGCGATGACGTCACCATCGGCACCAGGTCCATGCCTTCCAGCCCTGGCCACGCGGCCGCTTGGCGCTTGAGGTCGGCGAGATCAAACTGGCCGGTCGGCGAATGGGCGATCACCGCGTTGGGCATGCCGCCTTCGCGGATCAGCGCGGTGAGGGCGCGGGTGTCAATGCCGCCGAGCCCGATGATGCCGCGCGCCTCCAGCCAGCGCGAGAAGTGCCGGCCGGCGCGCCAGTTCGACGGGTCAGTGACATCGGTCTTGACGATCGCGCCACGCACGCCCGAGGCGGCGGCCAGATTGACCATCTCGACGTCTTCGTCGTTGGTGCCCACATTGCCGATGTGCGGGAAAGTGAAGGTGACGATCTGGCCAGCATAGGAGGGATCCGTGAGGATCTCCTGATAGCCGGTCATGGCCGTATTGAAGCACACCTCGGCGACCGCCTGTCCGATAGCGCCAAAGCCCTTGCCCTCGATCACCGTGCCGTCAGCGAGCACGAGCACGCCGGTCACCAGCTCTTCGGTCCAGGCGTCGGCCTGCGGCAGTTGTTCGGCCATCTTGCTTCCCCGCGATGATGGATTACATATGACGTCGTCTTCGGCAGTGCAGCATGACCGCCGGACCAGCGCCGGTTTTCACGGACCCCCTTGAAACGCGGCGGGAACAGGGACTACACAGCGGCCCCGGCCAGCGCACGATCAGGATCGACGCGGGGGTCATCCCTAGGCTAGGGCCAAGGGACGGTCAAGTTCGTCGACATCGACAAAGCAACAAACACAGCCAAGAGGCCCCTATGCGTGATCGGATCGATGCTGCCTTGAAGGAGGCGATGAAGGCGGGCGACAAGCGTCGCACGGCGACGTTTCGGCTCGTCAGCGCCGCCATCAAGGACCGCGATATCGCGGCCCGCACCTCAGGCCGCGACCGCATTGCCGACGCCGAAATCCTCGACGTGCTGGCCAAGATGATCAAGCAGCGTGATGAGTCCGCGCGCCTCTACGAAGAGGGCGGCCGCATCGATCTGGCCGACCAGGAGCGCGAGGAAATCACCATCATTCGTGAGTTCCTGCCGACCCAAATGTGCGCCGACGACGTCAAGTCGTGCTGCGAGCAGGTCATCGCCGACATCGGCGCCCAGGGCCTGCGCGATATGGGCAAGACCATGAACGCCCTTAAGGAACGTTTCCCCGGCCAAATGGACTTCGCCAAGGCGTCGGGGATCGTGAAAGAGCTGTTGAAGTAAAATCAGCGTTGGCGTGAGGTTTGGGGGGCGGTCATCATCACTGTGGTCCCCCTCTCCCTGTCCCTCCCCCGCCAGGGGGGAGGGGACGCTTATACAGTTGTTTCAAAACTTTGACATGGTCGACCCCGCTCAACCCGCCTTCAGGCGTCCCCTCCCCCTTGGCGGGGGAGGGACAGGGAGAGGGGGTTGCCACAAGTAAAACCGCCTGTATTGACTAATTACACCTCAAATCCGCAAACTATTACAGTCCCAACCACCACCAACACCAAACGCCCCAGCTCCACTGAACGGCTTTACTCCTCCCACCGTCTCGGCGCCGGCCCGGTATAGGTCCACAGTCGATCCCTCGGAATTGGCCCCTTGTTCCGGGTCCCCGCCTCCATCTCCTCATGGGCATGGGCGAGCGCGCCGACGGAGCGGGACAGGACGAACAGGCCACGGCACAAGGCGGGCGCGAAACCGAGCTCGGCGTAGACGACCGCCGTGGCGCCGTCGATGTTCATCGGGATGGGCTTCTTGCGGCCCGCCGCCAGATGCGCGTCGACCGCGCGGCCAATGGTGGCGAAGCGACCCGACACGGCACCGGCCTCAGTCGCCTCGTCGACTAAGGCCAACAGCCGCGGCGCGCGCGGATCAATCGGGTGGAAGCGGTGGCCAAAGCCGGGCACGTGGCTTTCGCCGGTGGCCTTGCGAGCGGCAAGCTCGCCGGCCACGGCCATCGCCACGTCAGCGCCCGCCGCCACACGCGCATCGATCGCGTGATAGAGCGCCACCGCCTGCTCGCCCGCGCCGCCATGCACGTCGCCGAGCATGTTGGCCGCATTCGCCATCGCCGAATTGATGCCAATGCCGCAGGAGATCGCCATGCGCGCCGCTGCGATTGAGGGCGCTTGCGGGCCATGATCGACCGCGGCGACCATCGCCGCCTCCAACAGCCGGGCCTCGGCGGGGCTTGGCACCTCGCCGCGTGTCATCAACCAGACCATGGCGGGAAACGATAGCCGGCCGATCAGATCCTCAATCGGATAGCCGCGGAGCCGGATTTCGCCCGGTCTCATGTCAATAATGGCGGTCGCCCACCAGTCTTCCGGGCTGATCGGGTCACGCGAGCTCATGTGGCGCCTTCCACTTCCAGGGCTTCAATCTCGGGCTCACTGAGCCCCAACTCCCGCAGCAGCTCCTGCGTATGCTCGCCCAGGCGCGGCGGGGGGCGGCTCGGCGCCGGATCGCCGCCGGCCAGCCGAAAGCCGGAGCGGACCACCTCGACCTGACCGGCCGGCACCGAATCGGTCGGCAACGTCTTGACGAGCCCGCGTCCGACCACCTGCGGATGCTTGAGGATGGAGGGCACATCGAGCACCTCGCCCGCCGGCACGCCCGCCGCATTGAGCTTATGCGACCACTCGGCCGCAGTCGCCGCCTGCAGCCCCGCCTCGATCTCGACCGTCAGCGCGGCCCGGTTCGCCTTGCGCGCCTCGCGCTCCTTGAAACGCGGGTCTTCGATCAAATCGGGCCGGTCGATCAATCGAGCGAGCGTCTCAAATTGGTCTTGCTTGTTGGCGGCGATATTGAGCGGCCGGTCGGCGGTGCGAAACGTGCCTGACGGTGCCGACGTCATGTTGTCATTGCCCATCGCGCGCGGCTCGACACCGGCGATCAGCCAGTTCGACACCGCCCACCCCATGGCGACCAGGGTCGATTCCAGCATGGAAACGTCAATATAGGTCCCCTCACCCGTGCGCCCGCGACCGACCAGTGCCGCGGCGATAGCGAAGGCCGCCGTGATGCCGCCCATGGTGTCGGCAACCGGATAGCCCACCCTGAGCGGCGCCGTCTCCGGCGTGCCGGTCACCGACATCACACCTGATAGACCCTGGATAATCTGGTCATAGGCCGGATTGTTCTTTAGCGGCCCATCGGCGCCAAAGCCGGAGATCGCACAGTAAACAAGCCCCGGATGAATGGTTTTGAGCCTGGGATACCCCAGCTGCAACCGGTCCATCACGCCGGGCCGGAAGTTTTCAACGACCACGTCGGCGGTCTTGACCAGCCGCTCAAACACCTCGCGCCCGCGCGGCGCCTTCAAATTAAGTGTAATCGAGCGCTTGCCAGCATTCTGCGCCAAAAACGACGCGCCCATATTGGCCCGGTTGAGGCCCGGATCAGCCCCCAACTGACGGGCCAAATCGCCCGTGCCCGGCGTCTCCACCTTGATGACATCTGCGCCTAAGAGCGCGAACTGATAGGCGCAAAACGGCCCGGCAAGCACGTTCGTTAAGTCAAGCACGCGCACGCCGCTCAACAGCCCCACCATCCCAACGCTCCTCCCCACTGCTTTTGGCGAGCCTAGCAAAAGGGATAACAGGGCACCTAGCGATTTTCTAACCCACAGGCGTTCCGCAGGCGGAACCGTCGCCCCCCGCTCCCTGTCCCTCGCCCGCCAGGGGCGAGGGGACGACCGAAAAGATGTCGTTGCGAATTGAGAGCGCCCGACACCCTCAACCCAAGTTCAAGCGTCCCCTCCCCCTTGGCGGGTGTTTAGACCGGAGACAAGGGTAACACCTGTTCGGAGACATGGGTAACAGGTTGGCATTTTCCCTCGGTGTGTTTGGCATTGAGGGATGCGATGATTTGGTGCCTGTAGAAGACCTCGTAAAGACCG
>CALSBD010000178.1:0-6835 GCA_943373055.1 Rhizobium sp. Q54 | reverse complement strand
TGGCCAAGCTCGTGGACGGCACGGATGCCATGCGCGCCAAGGCAAGCGCGATGACGCAGAAGCTTGATCTTGTCCATCAAGCGACCGAAGCCGCCGCCGCCCAGGCACGCGCCACGTTCGAGATCAATGATCGCGCGGCCCACATGTCGCAGTCCGTCGTGCAGGCCATCTCCGAGATCGCGACCCAGGTCGCCATGGGCAGCCAGCTGTCGTCGGAAGCGGTGGAACGCGCCAAGCGGTCGCGCGAGATCATCGACGGCCTCACCCGTGCGGCCAACGAGATCGGCTCCTTCGTCGAGGTGATCTCCACCATTGCCAATCAGACCAACCTGCTCGCCCTCAATGCGACGATCGAGGCCGCCCGCGCCGGCGAAATGGGCCGCGGCTTCGCGATTGTCGCCAATGAGGTGAAGGCGCTTGCCCAGCAGACCAATTCATCCACCGAGCAAATCTCCGCCAAGGTCGGCGACATCCAGGCCACCACCCGGGAAGTGGTCGATGCGCTCAGCGGCATCAGCGAAGCGATCGAGCGGTTCAGTCAGGTGTCGACGACGATTTCGGGCGCCATGGAAGAACAGCGCGTCGCCACCGCCGGCTTTGCCGCCGCCGTCAGCGAATCGACAGCTGCGGTCTCCGATGTCACGAAGCGGGTCGGCAGCATCGCCGAAATGGCGACCCAGTCGTCGGTGTTCGCCAAGGATGTCGCCACCGTCGCCGCTCAGATGGCGACGAGCTGCGACGCACTCAAAAAAGAAATCCCCGTCATCGTGCGCACTGCCACCCAAAAAGCGGAGCGCCGCGACAGCGACCGCATCGAAGCTCGAGGCCCGCTGATCGTTGTCGAAGGCAGCGGCGGCGCGAGCTTTGAAACCGAATTCGTCGATATCTCCGAGGGCGGCCTGAAGATCGTTGACATGGGCCGTTTGCGGCTAGGCGAAGCCATCAAGGTGCGCTTCTCCGACGGCGAGATCATTTCGGCCAAGACGGTGTGGATCCGCGAAGGCCACTGCGGCGTCGCCTTTGATAAGCGCAACCCCGCCATCTTGCGCTTCGCCGCATCGATGGCGGCCTGACCTTGCCGGTCAGCCGGTCATCCGCCCCTCATGGCAACGGCGCCGCCTCGCGCGGCGCCGCCTTGACGACCCGCTCGCGCCACAAGGTGTAGAGCCCCGAACCAACGACGATGACCGATCCCACCAGCATGTAAGCGTCAGGCACATCGCCGAAGACGAAATAGCCAATGAGGATCGCATAGACCAAAATCACGTAGCGAAACGGGGCGACGAGCGACATCTCGCCGTGCCGCATGGCCACGATGATGAAAATGTAGCCCACCAGCAAAAACACCGCCGCGCCGGTCAACAGGCCGAACAACGACCACGTCATCGGCTGCCAGGTGTCGAAGTGCGATAGCGACCCCTCAAACGGGCGCAGCGCCAGGCCGGTCAAGGTGATCATTACCGCCGTCACGGCGGTCACCAGAAAGGTCGGCATATCACGCGGCAACCGGGCGGTGGAGAGGTCCCGCAAGGCGACGAAAAAGACCGAGATCAGCACGAACACCGCGTATTGATTGAACCCCGCGAAGCCGGGCCGCACGATCAACAAGACGCCCAGGAAGCCGACCGTGATCGCCGTCCAGCGCCGCCAGCCAACCCGCTCGCCGAGGAAAATCGCCGCTCCCGCCGTCACCGCCAACGGCGAGACCTGGAAGATCGCCGTCACATTGCCGATCGGCAAATGCATCAGCGCAGTCAGATAGAACATCGTGGCGCCCCACTCGCCGACGACCCGCCAGGCGAGCATGCGGTTGCGCAACAGCCCGATTTTTTGAAACGCGCCGGTCCACCAACAGATCGCCAGGATCATCACGCTGGCGATTGCACCGCGCACAAACATCAGTTGGCCAAGCGGCATGAACGCCGAGGCCGCCTTCACGAAGCTATCGTTGAAGATAAAGCCCGCCATGGCCAGATTCATGGCCAGGACGCCAAGGGCGTTGTTGGGGGGCGGTGATGTCGACATGGGTGATGGGGTCCAATGAAGCGACCCGTGTACGTCGTCGCCGCGCGCCGCGATACCCCGCCGGTGGCACGGGAGCAATGCGCCAGCACCCACCGATGTGCGCCAACTGCGGGACGTCGATGCCAGCTTTTTGCAAAATCGCGCGCGAAGGCCACGACACAGGAGCGGGGTGCGCCTCCGCTTAACGCGCGATGATCTCAGAAAACCGGTTCATTTTGAACCCGTCGATGGGATGGCGCGTCGTGCCCTTCAGGGCCAGATCCGCGCAAATTTCGCCCACCACGCTGGCAAATTTGAACCCGTGCCCCGAGCACGGCGAGGCCACCAGGATCGAGGGCTGGTCGGGCAGGCGATCAATCAGAAAGTGCTCGTCGGGTGTGAAGGTGACCAGGCAGCCATGGATATCAAGTGCCGGCCCCGCGCCCTCAGGCAAATAGCGATCAAGCGCCGCGCGCAGCCCCGGCTCGTCGCGGGCAAGCGGACCCCGCTCGGCCACATCCGGCTCGGTCACCCACCGCCCCGGCACGCTTGAGGATGACGGCCCGCCGATCTTTACGCCCGGATGGCCATGGATCGGCGCGCCATAAAACGACCCCTCGTCTGCCTCCAGCGTCCAGATCGGAAAGCGCTCGGCGCTGAAAAGGTCTGGCCGGCGGGTCGCGAACCACCCAATTGGAATGCGCCGCACCTCGGTGACCGGCTTCACCGCCGGCAGCAGCTCGCCAACCCAGGCGCCCGCCGCCACGATCACTTGACCGGCTTCGATCACCCCGTCTGCCGTGCGCACGCGCACCGATCCGTGCGCGGTTGGCTCAAGAGCGACCACCTCAGTCATTACGCGCACGTCCGCCCCTGCCGAGATCGCCAAGCCCACATGCGCCAGGATCGCCGCTTCGGGACGGACAAAGCCCGCGTCGGGCTGGTGGAGTGCCACGAAATCAGCGGGCAGCCGCCAAGCGGGATAGCGCCGCATGGTCTCGTCCGCGTCCATCAAGGTATAGATGAGATCGTTGTCCCGGCATGAGGCCAGCGCCTGCACGATGCTGCCGCAATCGGCCCGGCCGAGCTCTAAGTGACCTGTCTGGTGAAAGATCGTCTCGCCACAGGCCGCGCTCAGCTCGATCCACAGGTCACGCGCGCGCTTGACGAGCGGCACATAGCTGCTGCCCTCGGCATAGGCGACGCGCAACAGGCGGGTGAGGCCGTGCGATGAGCCGAAGCGATGCGCCAATGCGTGTCGCTCCAGGCCGATCACCCGCGCGCCCCGGCGCGCAAGGTGATAAAGCGCGGCCGCACCCATCCCGCCCAGGCCAATCACCGCTACGTCATAATTTGCCATTGCCGCCCCCACCGCACACGCTTGGCGCGCCTCACCGCCCGGTGGGGTCAGGGATCACAAAACCGAGGCTTGGAAAAGGGCCAAGCCAACAGCCCAGACCGCCCCACAATGCAAAAGGGGACCGGTTACCCGGCCCCTTGAAGACAAGTCTCGACTTGAGCGACCGCGTGACGCCCTCACATGCGATAGGCGGTGCGGAAGCCGCCCCAGTGGCGCTCACGCACCAGGATCGGCGCGTCGATTTCCTTCATCATGATGATGTTGCCGTTGCCCATGTCGCGCGCATAGGCCTGCACGAGGAACGGCCGGGTGTTCCGCGCGGCCAACAGACCCGCGCGATCATCAAAGATGCGCTTATTGCGGCTGTTGGCCATGTTCCACGCCGGATCGTCCGGCTTTTGCGGGTGCGAGAACTTATTGTTGTGCACCGGCAAGTATCCGTTGAGATCAACCGCGGCGCAAAACGTCATGCGCGCGTCGCTCGCCAGGATTTGTTCTTGGATCGGCGGCAACAGGCGCTCCAAGATCGCCAAACCGCGCGTCTCCACTTGCACCGGATTGGTGCCCGCGATCGGGCGGTAATCCGTGTCGAAAATGGAGCCAATCGCCGTATCACCGCGGTCAAGCGCCTGCTCGATCACCGCCGAGATGGCCGCCGCGCCGTCCTTGGCGCGGGTGATGAACACCGCGTATTCCGCTTCGAGCTGGGCGCACCGTTTGGCCACTCGCTCCAGCACCGCGGTCTCGCGAGGGTCAAAAGCAAGATGCAGCCCCAGATCCGACACGCCGACGAGCCGCGCCTTTAGCGAGCCCAGGCCATCGAGCGAAATCGTCAGCGTAAGACCGACGCTGATGGTGATCGGCTCGACCGGCTTTGCCAACACGCCGCCCTCGGACAAATCGACCGAACGGAGCTTGATCGACCGACCGGCGACCTCCACCGTGCCGCCGATTTCGACCGGCCACCGATCATGGCGCCGACGATCGCCCTGGGGCGTTTGGCGCAACAGCATGACGAGCCGGCGGTTGATTGCCGCGATCGAGGTGTCGAGCGCCTTGGCCGACTGGCTGACCTGGTGACCCGTCTCCACCGCCGCCGTGGTCGCCTCGCGCATGGCATCGGTGCGATCGGCGACTTCGCGCACGAACGTCGCCGCCTGGGTGGCACCCCGGCCAATCTCGCCGGTGACGGAAATCTGCTCTTCCACCGAGGTGGCCACCGACGCGAACACCGGCCGGATGTCGCCAATGATGGCGACGATCTTCGACACCGCGTCGATCGAGGTCTGCGCGGTGGAGGTCAGCCGGGCGATGTTTTGCGAAATCTCGCTGGTGGCGCGCTGGGTCTCAACCGACAGCGACTTCACCTCGTTGGCCACGACCGCGAAGCCCTTGCCAGCCTCGCCGGCACGCGCGGCCTCAATGGTGGCGTTGAGCGCCAACAGATTCGTTTGGCGCGCCACGTCGGTGATCAAGTTGACCACTGATTCGATGCGCCCAATCGCGTCGCGCAGGGCTTCGATCGAGCTCGACGCGGTGCTGGCCATGGCCTCCGCATTGGCCACCAAGTCCGAAGACGTGCGCGACACGCGGCCGATTTCTTCGCTCGACTGCACCAGCTCATCGATGGAGTGCGCCAGATGCTCGGCAGCGGCACTGGCATCGCCCGACTGGGACGCCAACATCTCCGCGTCGGACTGGATGGAGTTGATCAGCGACGTCGATTGATTAATCCGTGTCGACACATCGCTGGAAATGGTGTGCATCGACGCCACGACCCGCTTGAGGTCGGCTTCGATGAAGGCAATCACGGTGGCGATATCGTCGGAACTGGTGGCGGACGTCGTCTCGACCACCGACGACCCGGCATTCACCGACATCGTTGAGGCCGTCGCCGGCGCAGCGGCGGACGAACGCGACAAGAGCGACGTAAGAGCCTTCAGCATGGGACGTCTTTCAAGCCCAGAGCCAAAAATACGAGCGACGTGGCCTATGGCGCCACTGGCGCAAGTAACATCCGCTGTTGGTTAAAAGGGTGTTAAAGACCATCATTGAACCCTCCATTCTTAGTCTTTTTGGCTATAACGTGAGGTGATGTTTGATTCTGGAAAGACCTGTCGGACAGGTCTGTCGAACTTCCCCCCTAGAAGGCCCTGTGCTAAACGCGCGGCGACACGCGACGGAACGGGGACGCGATGAGCGCGACGCTAAAGGACAAGGTCGGTGCGGCCGCCTTGGACCATATTACCGATGGCATGCGACTGGGATTGGGAACCGGCTCGACGGCGGAGGCCTTTGTGCGGCACCTGGGCGCGCGCGTGGCCGCTGGCCTCAAGGTCGTGGGCGTGCCGACCTCGGAGCGCACGGCCGAGCTTGCCCGTGGCCTCGGCATCCCGCTGTCGACCTTAGAAGAGACCCCCGAGCTTGACCTCACCATTGACGGCGCCGACGAGATCGGCCCAGGCCTCGCTCTCATCAAGGGCGGTGGCGCGGCGCTGTTGCGGGAGAAGATCGTGGCGGCCGCGTCCGCGCGCATGCTCGTGATCGCCGACCAAAGCAAGGTGGTGGACGCCCTGGGCGCGTTTCCCTTGCCCATTGAAGTCGTCCCGTTCGGCCTGGAAGCGACCCGCCGCGCGGTGGTCAAGGCCGCCACGGGCCTGGGTCTTGATGGCCCGGTGGCGCTGCGGCGCACGGCGTCGGGCGAGCCGCTGGTTACCGATGGCGGACATTTCATTCTTGATGCATCATTTCGCCGGATTTCCGATCCAGAAGCGCTGTCTGCCGCGCTGGGCCGAATCCCCGGCGTGGTGGAACATGGCCTTTTCATCGGCCTTGCCAGTCTCGCGCTCGTGGCGGGGGACGGCGGGGTCGAAACCCTGACACCCTGAAGATCAACACCCTGAAGATCAACACGCTGAAGACGACACACTGTGAGGGCTTGAGACCGTAAGTACCTGGTACTGTGAGGACCCCTCCGGCGCGGCCCAGGGCGGCAGCCAGAGCCTTCACTGAGCCGGGAACCGACCCAATCCATCACGACCCACCTCATCCATAGCGGCCTCTGGAACTCCAGGACGCCGCCCAAACCGCCCTTCGATACGTGACGCGACTGTCCAGGAGACCACCATGCTTCGTGCCGCCACCCTCCGTCTTGCCACCGTGCTCCTGGGCACAGCGTTGATCCTGAGCCCGGTGCGCGCCGCCGACTACGCGCCCGAGCATCTGGCTGCCGCCCGCGCCGCCATCGCCGCGTCCAACACCACGGCCGCGTTTGACAACATCCTGCCCAACGTAGCGCAGCAAACGAAGACCCTGTTTATCCGCACCAACCCCACGCTGATCCGCCAGCTGGAAGAGACGGTGACTGAAGTCGCCATCGACTTCGCCAAGCGCCGACCGGACCTCGACCGCGAGATCCAGCGCGTGTGGGCCTCCCGGTTTAGCCGCGAGGAGCTCGAAGCGATCGCCACC
>CALSBD010000177.1:0-6852 GCA_943373055.1 Rhizobium sp. Q54 | reverse complement strand
CGCCGACGAGACCGCCCGCCAGTCCGCCACCAAGATGCAGCAGCTCTCTGAAGCCGCCGAAAAGATCGGCGCCGTGGTCAGTCTCATTCAGGATATCGCCGAGCAAACCAATCTTCTGGCCCTCAACGCCACCATCGAGGCCGCCCGCGCAGGCGAAGCCGGCAAGGGCTTCGCGGTGGTCGCCACCGAGGTGAAAGCGCTCGCCACCCAGACCGCCAAGGCGACGGGCGAGATCGCCGCTCACGTGGGCAATATTCAAGGCTCCACCCGCGAGGCTACCGACGGTATCAGCCGTATCACCGATGTCATGCGCGAGATCACCCACTTGTCCGCCGCGATCGCCGGCGCCATCGAGGAACAAAGCTCCGCGACCCAAGAAATCAGCCGCAACGTGGCCGTGGCCGCCGGCGGCACCCAGTCGGTCGTCAGCAACATGGGCTCCGTCGCCGACGCCGTCGACCGCGCCGGCACCGCCGCCCGCGAGGTGGACATGACCGCCAAAGACGTCGACCAAACCGTCCGCCGCCTGCGCGAAGACCTCGACACCTTCCTCACCGCCGTCGCCGCGGCGTGAGGGGGGTCACCCCTTCCCAAACAACTCCCGTCCGATCAGCATCCGCCGGATCTCGCTGGTTCCTGCGCCGATCTCGTAGAGTTTGGCGTCTCTGAGCAGTCGGCCGGTTGCGTAGTCGTTGATGTAGCCGTTGCCGCCCAACAGTTGGATTGCGTCGAGCGCCACCTTGGTGGCGGCTTCGGCGGCGTAGAGGATGGCGCCGGCGGCGTCTTCGCGGGTGGTCTCGCCGCGGTCGCAGGCCTTGGCGACGGCGTAGACATAGGCCTTGGCCGCGTTCATGGCGACGTACATGTCAGCCACCTTGCCCTGGACGAGTTGGAACGTGCCGATCGGCTGGCCGAACTGTTTGCGCTCGTGGATGTAGGGCATCACGATGTCGAACGCGGCCTGCATCAGGCCGAGCGGGCCGGCGGCCAGCACCACGCGCTCATAGTCGAGCCCCGACATCAGCACATTGACGCCGCGCCCGACCTCGCCCAGCACGTTCTCGGCCGGCACTTCGCAGTCTTCGAACACGAGCTCGCCGGTCTCGGAGCCGCGCATGCCCAGCTTGTCGAGCTTTTGGGCAACCGAGAAACCTTTGAATCCCTTCTCGATCAGGAAGGCGGTGATGCCCTTGGCGCCGGCGTCCGGGTCGGTCTTGGCATAGACGATCAAGGTGTCGGCCTGCGGGCCATTGGTGATCCAGAACTTGCTGCCGTTGAGCACATAGCGGTCGCCCTTGCGCTCGGCGCGCAGGCGCATGGAAACGACGTCGGACCCCGCATTGGGCTCCGACATGGCGAGCGCGCCCAGATGCTCACCGGTCACCAGCTTGCGCAAATAGCGCTCTTTTTGCGCCGGCGTGCCCCAGCGGCGCAGCTGATTGACGCACAGGTTGGAGTGCGCGCCATACGACAAACCCACCGAGCCCGACGCACGGGAAATCTCTTCCACCGCAATGCAGTGCTCGAGATAGCCAAGCCCCGCGCCGCCCCACTCTTCTTCCACCGTGATGCCGTGCAGGCCGAGTTCGCCCATTTTGGGCCACAGGTGGCGCGGGAACCAATCGTCCTTGTCAACCTTGGCCGCGATCGGCGCGATCTCGGCGGTTGCGAAGCTCTCCACCGTGTCGCGGATCATGTCGGCGGTTTCGCCGAGATCGAAATTGAAGGCGCGCGGCGCGTTGGTGAGCATGGGGGCCGTCCTCGATTTGGGGTTCCCCTATCGTTTCAAGCGCCGCCCAAAAGGGCAAGCCCCCGCGCGCGCCGCTCCCCGTTGCACGCGCGGCGGATCAGGTGGCGTAAGCGGCTCGGGCTCACTTCGAGATCGAGCGCAAGTACGCCAGGATAAAGTCCTGCTCGTCGGTGTCCTTGATGCCCACGTGGCGCATACGGGTGCCCGGCATCAGGCCCGTATTATCGGCCATCCACGCCCGAATCGCCGCTTCCGTCCACACCAGGCCCGAGGCCTTCATCGCGTCGGAATAGGCAAAGCCATCAATCGACCCCGCCTTGCGCCCCACCACGCCCGTCAGCGTGGGGCCATAGGATTTCACGGCGGGATCGTTGGAATGGCAAATGTGGCAGCGCTGGTCGAACATGATCTTACCGGCCGCCACCAGGGCCTTATCGAGCGCGGCCGAATCGGCGCGCGCGGGGCCCGCAGCAATGGGGGCGAACGCTAGCAGCGTGGCGGCGAAGGCAAGGGCGAGGGGGGCTTTCATGGGACGGCTCCGTTCCGAAGGGCCGCCGGCTGAAGGGCCGGCGCGGGTTCGGTCGGAAGTGTCGTCCGCGCGGGCACGTTCGACGTTGCGGCAGATCAAGAACGCCGCGCCCATGCCTCGTTCTTTGGTACACCTCGGGCGGAGGTTACACCGAGAAGCTGGTGCCGCAGCCGCACGAGGCGGTGGCGTGCGGATTGCGGATCTGGAACGACGCGCCAATCAGATTGTCGACATAGTCGATCTCCGACCCGCCCATATAATCAAGCGACATAGCGTCAACCAGCACCACCGCGCCGTCTTTCTCGATCACGATGTCATCCTCGCCACGCTCGGTGGTCAGGTCAAAGTGGTACTGAAAGCCCGAGCACCCGCCGCCGGAGACCGACACGCGCAGCGCCGTGCCCGGCGCTTCTTGGGCCACCACGCGCACGATCCGCTTGGCCGCGCGGGCGGTGACGACAACCGGGGTGGTGGGAGCATCGGCGACGGTCATGGCGACAGTCCTTTCACGTCTGGTCACGGGGGACGGGGCGGCGTGCGACGGGCGGTGGGTTACGCCAAAACCCGTGTCTAACGGCCGCGCGCTTGCGTCCATCATCTTGCAATAGTTAAGTGCGATTGCAGCAAGGTCAATGTGTGGTGAGACCCGATCCCCGTTTCGCCACTAGCTGTCAGGTCCGTTTCGCGCCGTTCCATGGGAGTTCGCGCCGCCGTGTCCGCTTCTCCCTTTGTCGCCATCGGCTTCGGTGCCAGCCCGCGCGCGCCCTATGCGACCGATCCGGCCCGTTCGCGCGGGCGCCTGTTCGCCGAGCCCGACAGTCCGACCCGCACGCCTTTTCAGCGCGATCGCGACCGCATTGTGCATTCCACCGCGTTCCGCCGGCTCAAGCACAAGACGCAGGTGTTTATTTATCACGAGGGCGATCACTATCGCACCCGTCTTACCCACACCATCGAGGTCGCCCAGATCGCCCGTGCACTGGCGCGCGCCTTGAGGCTAGACGAGGACCTCGCAGAAGCGCTCGCGCTGTCGCATGATCTTGGCCACACCCCGTTCGGCCATGCCGGGGAGCGCGCGATGAACGCAGTGATGGCACCGTTCGGCGGCTTTGACCATAATGCCCAGTCGCTGCGCATCGTCACCCGCCTGGAGCGGCGCTACGCGGAGTTTGATGGCCTCAATTTGTCGTGGGAGACGCTCGAAGGCCTCGTCAAGCACAATGGGCCCATGACGGCGGGCGACGATATCCCCGGCGCGATCACCGAGTTTGACGCGGAGTTCCCCTTGGAGCTCGACACCTACGCCTCGCTCGAAGCCCAGTGCGCCGCCATCGCCGACGATATCGCCTATGACGCGCACGATATCGACGACGGCCTGCGCGCCCGCCTCTTCGCGGTCGACGAGCTCGACGACGTGCCCCTTGCCGGCGACATCCTCAAAACCGTGCGCGAGCGCTATCCCACCATCGAAACCAACCGTCTGATTGCCGAGATCACCCGCCGGCTCATCACGCGGATGGTGGAGGATGTGATCTTGACGGCCACGAGCGCGCTAGATGCGGCGCGCCCCGCCGATGCGCGCGAGGCGCGGCTCGCGGGGCGGGCGTTGGTGGGGTTTTCGCCAGCGTTCGCCGAGGCTGACCGGGCGATCAAAGCGTTTCTGTTCCGGCGGGTCTATCGCTCGGCGCCGGTCAACCGGGTGATGGGCCAGGCCGAGGCCGTGGTCGCCGACCTGATGCGGTTTTATCTCGATCATCCCGACGCGCTGCCGGCCGATTGGATCCGCAACATTGATCCAGCCGACCGCATACGGCTTGCCCGCAAGGCCTGCGATTATGTGGCCGGCATGACCGACCGCTATTGCCTGCAAGATCACGATCGGCGCTTTCCCGGTCGCTTGGCCGCCAGCGCGGTGAAGTTTGACGACGGACCCGAATTGGGTTAGCCCCCCGCTCGCCTCCACCGTTCTGCGCGCTGCGCGTGGCCGTGCGGGCAATGAAGGTCGGTATTCCATGAATCTGTTCGCCGAATTCACGGCCCGCGTGTTGGCCGCCGTCGACCGTTTGGGGCTCAAGACCACCGAGGGCGCCGCCCTTGATGTCTCGCGCGTCACTGTCGAGCCGCCGCGCGAGCGATCCCATGGCGATCTGGCGACCAATGCGGCCATGGTGCTGGCCAAGGCGGTGGGGCAAAACCCCCGCCAGCTGGCGATCGCGCTGCTGGGTGAATTGGGTGGTGATCCCGATGTCGCGTCCGTTGAGGTCGCTGGCCCCGGCTTTCTCAATATTCGTCTGAAGGCGCATATCTGGCCGCAGCTGTTGGCGCAGGTCATCACCGCGGGCGACGCCTATGGGCGCGGCGTCCATGGTGGTGGCGAGAAGGTCAATGTGGAGTATGTATCCGCCAACCCGACCGGCCCCATGCATGTGGGCCATTGCCGAGGTGCGGTGGTGGGCGACGCGCTCGCCAATCTGCTGGCCTATGCCGGCGCAGATGTGACGAAAGAGTTCTATATCAACGACGCCGGTGCCCAGGTCGATGTGCTCGCCCGCTCGGCCTATTTGCGCTATCGCGAGGCGCTGGGCGAGACAATCAGCATCCCCGATGGTTTTTATCCGGGCGATTATCTCAAGCCTGTCGGCGAGCGGCTGCGCGAGGAGTACGGGTCCGAGCTGCTCGACATGGGCGAAACCGGCTGGCTGCCGATCGTGCGTGCGCGCGCCATTGAGATGATGATGGCGATGATCCGCGAGGATCTGGCGCTGTTGAACGTGCGCCACGACGTGTTCTTCTCCGAGCGCTCGCTGCACTGGGGGCCTGAGGGCGACCGGGTCAAGGCCGCCATCGACCACCTGCGCGGGGCTGGTCACATCTATGACGGCACACTGCCGCCGCCCAAGGGGCAGGTGTCGGAGGACTGGGAGGATCGCGAACAAGTGTTGTTCCGCTCCACGGCCTTTGGCGACGACGTCGATCGCGCGCTCATCAAGTCGGATGGGTCATACACCTATTTCGCCAATGACATCGCCTATCACTATGACAAGTATCTGCGCGGCTTTGCCCACCAGATCGATATCTGGGGCGCCGACCACGGCGGCTATATCAAGCGCATGCAGGCGGCCGTGCGGGCGATGACCGATGATCAAGGCGAGCTGGACGTGCGGCTGTGCCAGCTTGTCAAACTCACCCGCGACGGCGTTGAAGTGAAGATGTCAAAGCGCTCGGGCAGCTTTGTCACCTTGCGCGAAGTGGTGGAGGAGGTGGGTCGCGACGCGGTGCGCTTCATGATGCTCTACCGCAAGTCCGACGCCACCTTGGACTTTGACTTCGCCAAGGTGACCGAACAGTCAAAGGACAACCCGGTCTTCTATGTCCAATATGCTCACGCGCGCATTCGCTCCGTGATGCGCTCGGCCGCCGAGAACCTGGCCGACATGGACCTGTCGGCGCCGGCACTTGCCGCCGCGCCGCTTGATCTGTTGAGCGACGAAGGGGAAGTCGGCCTCGTCAAGAAGATCGCTGAATGGCCCCGCGTGATCGCCCAGGCCGCGCAGGCGCGCGAGCCTCACCGGGTCGCGTTCTACCTATATGAACTGGCCAGCGACTTCCATGGCCATTGGAATCGCGGGAAGGATTTGCCGCAATTACGCTTTATTAATGCTGACGATAGATTGTCGACACAAGCTAGGCTGGCGCTCATCCATGGCGTTTCGTGTATTTTGGCGGCTGGCCTCGCTCTGCTCGGCGTCGATGCGCCGGAGGAAATGCGCTGATCGCGGTCTCCCGAAGGAGATGACGACGCGCCTTCTTCCGGTCGAAGCGCCCGGAGGAAGGTTGGTCTGATGTCGTCCCTTTCGCCTCGCCCACGTCTCGCCGATGACTATGAGACCGCTAACGATCGTGATGATCCGTTGGCCGAACTCGCGCGCATCGTGGCTGAAACGTCCAATTTCGAACCGATGCGTCCGGCGGCCCGCCGCGTTGAACCGCAGGTCGATTTTGAAGCCGAGCTGATCAACGAGCTGCGCGCCTCCATCGACGTGGCCAATGACCATGCCCCACCGGCGGCTGCCCCCGTGGCTAACCAAGCCGCGGCCCCCGTCCGCCCGGCGCCGGTGCCCGAGGCCTATGGCCTGCGCGGCACGACCGATGCGCGTCAGGACGATGCAGCGTTTGATCGGGCCCTTACCGCCGCCCCAGCTGAGCCCGCGCCGACCTATGCCGAGCCGGCGTATGATGATCGCGCGTATGCCGAAGTGAACCCGGTGGCTTATGACGACCGTCGCTATGCCCAGACCGGGTACGCGGACGATGGCTATGCCGACCCGGCCTATACCGACCCGCAATATGCGGACGGCCAGTATGCGGACGGCCAGTATGCCGATCCCCACTACGCCGACGCTCAGTATACCGATCCGGCCTACGCCGATCCGCAGTATGTCGACCCCGCCTATGCCGATCCGCGCTATGCGGACGCGGCCTATGCCGATGAGCGCGACGGTCGGGCGGATCTCTCGCTTGATGACTTCGAGCGCGAGTTGGCGGCGACGACGGCTCAACGCGTGGAAGCGGG
>CALSBD010000176.1:0-6869 GCA_943373055.1 Rhizobium sp. Q54 | reverse complement strand
TGGACTGCCTGACCTTGTGGCTGACCAACTGGATGCTGGCCGACATGGACTATGCGGCGGCCAGTGACCGGCTGGTGGCCTACTTGGCCACGCGCGGGACGAAGACCGTGCTCGTGTCCAACGAGGTGGGGCTCGGCATCGTGCCGGAGACGCCGCTCGGCCGGCGCTTTCGGGACGCGCAGGGACGGCTCAATCAGAAGGTCGCGGCGGCGGCCGACCGGGTGGTGTTCGTGGCCGCGGGCCTGCCGCTGATCATGAAGGGTGCGTGACAAGGGCGCGGACGCCGCGCCCTTGCTGTCGGTTAATTGCTAGAGCGGCGGTGACGTTCAGGCGAAGGCCTTGCCCGTGGCGACGCCGACCTTCTTGAGGATCATGGCGAGCGGGCAGAAGCCGGTGAAGGCGGCCTGGAACATGTTGGCGCCAACAAAAGCGGCCAGCCAGATGAAGTTCGGGCTGACGAGGAGCGTGAGCGCGACCGACGCGAGCACGACGGCACCGGCGAACGCCATGACGAAACGATCAATGTTCATGGGAGACCTCACGGGTTGGGAGAGGCGGATTGCGGGCGCCTCTGGGAGAACACGCGGTCTTTATATTTGAACTTGCTAATTTAGCAAGACCTAATATATGTCCCTCCATGCCCCGGTTCACACCGGCCCCATCGACATGACGAAGGGACGTCGCCATGCCTTTTCTCCCGCGCCGACCGGCCGTTCTGGCCGCTGTGATCGTGGCCCTCGCGGTCCCTTCGACCGCTCGCGCCGCTGACCCTTTCCCCATCGAGCCGCGCGCGATCGCTGATCTCAAGGCCGTGTTGGCCACGGTGGAGAGCGTGCGCACGCCGACCGCGCGGGCGCGCATCGGGGGCACCATCACGCAGCTCACGGTCGTCGAAGGCGATAGCGTCACCGAGGGCCAGGTGATCGCGCGGATCGTCGATCCCAAGATCGGGCTCCAGCTCGCCGCGTTTGACGCCAAGGAGAAGTCACTCGCCGCGCGGCTCGATTTCCTCAAGACCGAGCTTGATCGCGCCCGCCAGCTGCGCGCCGCCGGTTCGGGCACCCAGTCCCGTTTGGATGACGCTGAGTCTCAACTGCGGGTCACCGAGGCTGAGATCGGCGCGCTGCGCGCCGAGCAAGCCGTGGTCGCCGAGCAGGCGCGCGAGGGCGCCGTACTCGCCCCCGCGTCGGGCCGCGTGCTGCGCGTGTCGGCGATCGCGGGTCAGGTGGTGATGCCGGGCGAGCCGATCGCCACGCTCGCCACCGCCAACTACATCGTCAAGCTGCGCCTGCCCGAGCGCCATGCGCGCTCGCTCAAGGTGGGCGATCCGGTGATCGTCGGCGACCGCGACAGCGGCGCCACGTCGACCGGTTCGATCGTGCGGGTCTATCCCGAGCTGCAAGCCGGTGAAGTGGTCGCCGATGTCGAAGCCGCCGCGGTGGGGGATTTCTTCGTGGGCGAGCGGGTGCGCGTTTCGGTGTCGACCGGCGACCGTGCGGCGCTCGTCATGCCGACGGCGTGGGTGAGCCGACGGTCGGGCCTGGCGTTCGCCACCTTAGCGTCTGGCGCGGAAGTGCCCGTGCAGCTTGGCCACGCGGTCGCGGGCGCCACCGGCACGCCGCTCATCGAAGTGCTTTCGGGTCTCAAGGTTGGCGACGCGGTGATCGCGCCCAAGGCCGCTGGCACGGGAGCGCATTGACATGTCGCTGGGGATCGCCGGTCAGCTGACCAAGTCGTTCATTCGCTCGCCTTTGACGCCGCTTTTGCTTTTGGCGTCGATCGCGCTTGGCTCCATCGCGCTCGTCTCGCTCGCCCGCGAGGAAGAACCGCAGATTTCCGTGCCGATGGTCGACGTGTTGGTGCGCGCCGATGGCCTTAAGGCCGATGATGCGATCGAACTTGTCACCAAGCCGCTGGAAACGGTGCTCAAGGGCATCGACGGCGTCGAGCATGTCTATAGCCAGACCCAGGACGACCAGGTGATGGCGACCGCGCGGGTCCTGGTGGGCACCTCGTCGGACGACGCGATCTTGCGCGTGCACGAAAAGCTGCGCGCCAACTATGACCGCTTGCCGATCGGCATCCCCGAACCCTCCGTGATCGGCCGGGGCATCAACGACGTGGCGATCGTAACGCTCACCTTGGCGCCCAAGCCGGAGGCGGCCGAGCGCTACACCGACAACGCGCTGTTAAAGCTCGCCGAACGGCTGCAGACCGAGCTCGTCAAGGTCGAGAATGTCGGCCTGACCTACATCGTCGGCGGTCGGCCCGATCAGATCCGCGTCGAGCCTGATCCCGACGCGCTGGCGCGCTATGGCCTGACGCTCAATCAGCTCGTCGACAAAGTGCGCAACGCCAACCGCGCCTTCGAGGTGGGCAAGGTGCGCGACCAAGGCGCCTTGTCGCTCGCCGTCGCCGGCCAGACGCTAGAGGGTATCCCCGATGTGGGCCTCCTTCTGATGACCACCCGCGATGGCAGGCCGGTGTATTTGAAGGACGTCGCCACGGTGGTGATGGACTCAAAACCGACCGAATCGCGCGCCTGGCATCTGGCGCCGACCGGCCAGGGGGATCTCGCCCGTGTGCCCGCGGTGACGCTGGCCATTGCCAAGCGCGCGGGGGCTAATGCGGTGGTGATCTCGCACGCGGTCGAAGAGCGACTGCACATCGTGCGTGAGCGGCTCATTCCGGCCGATGTCGACGTGGTGCTGACCCGCGACTATGGCGAGACGGCGAATGAGAAGGCGGGTGAGCTGTTGTTCCACCTGGCGCTCGCCACTTTGTCGATCGCAGCGTTGATCGCGTTCGCGGTCGGCTGGCGCGAGGGCGTCGTGGTGCTCGTGGTGGTGCCCACAACGATCCTTTTGACCATGTTTGCCTCGTGGCTGATGGGCTACACCATCAATCGCGTCAGCCTGTTCGCGCTGATCTTCTCCATCGGCATCCTGGTCGACGACGCCATCGTGGTGGTGGAGAACATCGATCGCCATTGGGGCATGAAGGATGGCCGCTCGGCCGTGCGCGCGGCGATCGACGCGGTCGCCGAGGTCGGCAATCCGACCATCGTCGCCACCTTGACGGTGGTCGCCGCCCTGTTGCCGATGATGTTCGTGTCGGGTCTGATGGGCCCCTATATGAGCCCGATCCCGGCCAACGCGTCGGCGGCGATGTTGTTTTCCTTCTTCGTGGCCGTGATCCTGACTCCTTGGCTGATGCTGAAGTTGCGTCGCAAGATGCCGGTGGGCGCCGACCCGCACGGCGCCGCGCACGGCCACGCCAGCCATGGCGAGGGGTGGATCGGCAAGGCCTATCGCGTGCTGGCCGCCCCGGTGTTTCGTACCCGCGCGCGCTCCTGGGTGTTCCTGATGCTGGTGGGCGTGGCGACCATCGCCTCCATGGTCCCGTTCGGCACCAAGGACGTCACGGTGAAGCTGTTGCCGTTCGACAATAAGTCCGAAATCCAGGTGGTCATCGATCTGCCGCAGGGCGAGACGACGGAGGCGACCGAGCGGGTGCTGTTCGATGCCGCCCGCCGCATTGCCAATCTGCCGGAGCTGGCAACGATCCAGGCCTATGCGGGCACGGCCGCGCCGTTCAATTTCAATGGCTTGGTGCGTCACTCGTTCATGCGGCGCGACGCGCATATGGGCGATCTGCAGGTGAACCTCACGTCGAAGGAGGCCCGCGAGCGGCAAAGCCATGCCATCGCGCTCGACATCCGCGAGCGGCTCAAGGGGCTCGACGCGCCCAAGGGCACCATCGTCAAGGTGGTCGAAGTGCCGCCAGGCCCGCCCGTGCTCGCCACGTTGTTGATGGAAGTCTATGGCGAGGATGCCACCGCGCGGAGGGCGGCCGCCGCCAAGGTGCGCGAGGCGTTCGCGGCGGTGCCGTTCGTCGTTGATATCGACGATACGGTGAAGGCGCCGGCCGAGCGGGTCCGCTTCGTGCTCGACGACGCATCGCTGGAATGGCACGGCGTGTCCGAAGAGGCGGTCTATGACACTTTGCGCGCGCTCATTGGCGGGGTCCCGGTCGGCTATAGCCACCGCGGGGCCGGCATTTCGCCTATTGAGATCAGCGTGCGGCTGCCGAAGTCGGATCTTGCGGTCACCGAGCGGCTTTTGACCACACCGGTACCCGGCGCCAAGGGCAATGTGGAACTGGGTGATCTCGTCCGCGTGGTGCGTGAACCGGCGTCGATGGCCACGTTCCGACGCAATGGGCGGCCGGCCGAGATGGTGATGGCCGAGCTGGCCGGCGCGTTCGAGGCGCCAATCTATGGCATGCTCGCTGTGCAGGCGGAGCTCACCAAGATCGACTGGTCGGGCGTGCCGGGCCTTGATGGCAAGCCGCCGGTCGTGTCGCTCTATGGCCAGCCGGAGGCCGAGCAGGCGCCGTCCTTGTTGTGGGATGGCGAGTGGGAGGTGACCTATGTCACGTTCCGCGACATGGGCGGCGCGTTCGGCGTGGCCATCATCGGCATCTACTTGCTGGTGGTCGCGCAGTTCGGCTCGTTCCGGGTGCCGCTGATCGTGCTCACGCCGGTGCCGTTGACGCTGGTGGGCATTGTTTTGGGCCATTGGCTGTTCAATGCGCCGTTCACCGCCACCTCGATGATCGGGTTCATCGCGCTTGCCGGCATCATCGTGCGCAACTCGATCCTGCTTGTCGACTTCATCCGCCATTCGGGGCGGCCGGACGCCTCGCTTTATGACATCGTGCTGGAAGCCGGCGCGATCCGGGTGAAGCCGATTTTGCTCACCGCGATCGCGGCCATGATCGGCGCGGCGTTCATCCTCACCGACCCGATCTTCCAAGGGCTGGCGATCTCGCTGCTGTTTGGTCTCGCCTCGTCGACGCTTCTGACGCTCCTCGTCATCCCGGCGATTTACATCGCGATCCGGGGCGTCAATGGCCCGACCTCGAAGGCGCGTGTCCACGACGCCGATGACGACACCGTTCCCGCGGCTTCTCCCGCGGCCTGATCAAGGCGGGCCCGTGGCTGCCGGCCGCGCGTCCCTTCAAAGCCGGTCGCCCGGCCCGCCAAGAGCCGTTCGCCCGCGATCGCAAGATCCGCGGGCGAACGTGCGTTTGGGGTAGGATGGTCAGGCGCGACGCAGTTCCTTCTCCCCTTGTGGAATCTTCCTTCTCCCCTTGCGGGAGAAGGTGGCGCGAAGCGCCGGATGAGGGGTGGTTGTCAATAAAATCATATATTTATTGAAGGGTCTGATGTGTAGCTCTCCCTCATCCGCCCCTTCGGGGCACCTTCTCCCGCGAGGGGAGAAGGCAAAAGCCGCGAGGGAGGGAAGGCAGAAGCCGCGAGGGGGCCGCGCGACCCTTAGACCGGCACGCCGACCCAATAATCCAAGTCGAGGATCACGCCATCGACATACTCCGGCTTGCCGTCGGCGCCGGGCGTCGTGAGGGGGAAGTCGTGGCAGGGGCGGTCCTTGGTCGCGACGGTACGCACGCGCAGGAAGCCGACGTCGTCGCGACCGGTGACCCGGGCGGTGGCGAGGATTTCCGACCAGGCGAACACGGTGAGGCCGGCGAAGAGCGGCGCCACGTGGCGGCCGGCATTGATCGCGGCGACATGGAAAGCGTTGCCAAGCCCGTTGAAGCTGAGCGCGCGGGCAAGCGAAATGACATGGCCGCCATAGACAAGCCGGCGGCCAAACCGACCCTTACCTTCATAGTATTGGTTGAAGTGCACCTTGGCGGTGTTTTGATAAAGTCGCGTGGCCATCTGGTGCTCGGCTTCTTCCACCGTCATGCCGTCGACATGGTCGATGCGCTCACCGACTTGATAATCGCCAAACTTATGCGGCGAACCCGACAGGTCGGTGTCCCAGCCGTCCCCGTCCAATAGCGGTACCGCATGATCGAGCCGGTCGGCGGCCACCGCGCGATCGAGCGTGGGCACGTGCTCGGCGGCCAAGCGCGCCTCCGGGTCGCGCTTTTTCACCATCACCCAGCGGACAAACTCAAGCACGGTCTCGCCGTCCTGGTTGAAGCCCTTGGAGCGGACATAGACGACGCCGGTTTGCCGGTTGGAGTTTTCCTTGAGGCCAATCACCTCAGACGTCGCCGTTAGCGTGTCGCCGGGATAGACCGGGGCGAGGAAGCGGCATTCCGCATAACCCAGATTGGCGACCGCGTTGAGTGAGATCTCCGGCACGGTCTTGCCGAACACCACGTGGAACACCAACAAATCGTCGAGCGGCGCGCGCGGGTAGTTGATGGCGCGGGCAAAGCTGTCGGCCGATTGCACGGCGAAGCGGCTGCCAAACAACGCCTGATACAGCGCCTGATCACCGGCCGTCACGGTGCGGGGCGTGGCATGGCGGATCACTTGGCCAAGGCGGAAGTCTTCCAGGAAATTGCCGGCATTGGTCTTTGACATCGCGCTCTCCTGTCGGTTCGCGCGAGCGGTAGCCTTTATGTTGCAATGCGGCAATTAGGCAAATGTTGTAATTCGCTCGAGACTTACGCCCAAATGGCGACCGCTATGCCGCGCGCGTCGACCAGTGGGGGATCGGGAAACGGCCGCACAAGCCCGGCCGCCCGGCGCGCGGCGATCACCGCGCACGCGGTGGCATCGAGAAGATCGTCCTCGCCGACGCCCTTGGGTGGCTTTTGCGCGAGAACCGCTGTTGTCCAAGGTGCGGCGGCGGCCAGGCACGCGCGGCGCTCAGCCATCCCATCGGGATTGACACGGCCTTTGATCTTCTTGGGCAGGCTCATCGCCCGCTCACCATTGAGGCGCCAGAAGGCGAGCTCGGGGTGGCATTCGAACAGCTGATCGCGCAGCGCGGGCCGGGTGACGAGGAGCTCATCGAGCTCACGGATCTTGGGAAACAGATAAAAGC
>CALSBD010000175.1:0-6880 GCA_943373055.1 Rhizobium sp. Q54 | reverse complement strand
GCGTATTGCCGTCCGCCAAGGTGACGATCTTCTTCTCGCGATCGATCGCATTGGCCATGGTGCGGGCATGGGTGATGCCCATGGCCGTCAGCTTGTCATAGCCATGGGTGATCTCCGTCAGCGTCTTGAAGCCGCCGACATGGAGATTGGAGTGGAAGCAGGTGGTGAACTGCGACGCCGGCTCGACCAAGGTCACGGCGATCGCGTCCTTGGAATCCTTGGCGATGTAGCGGGCGACCGTCGCACCGCCGGGGCCGCCGCCGATCACGACGACGCGCGGCTTGGCTTGCGCGATCGCGGGCATGGGAAAGCCCGCCGCGAGCACGGCGGCCGAGGCGGAGGCGCCAAGGAAGTGGCGTCTTGAAAGCGTCGTCATGGATTTTCCCCCTTCGTTTTTGGTGGCGCGGCCGGTGGATCCCAGCTCGCTTATCACTGTGTCGGCTGGATGCTGGCGAAGTAGACCGCCAGGGCCGCCATTTCGTCGTCGGAGAGTTTGGCCGCGATGTTGCGCATCACCGCATTGTCCCGCCGATGCTCCCGATAGTCCTTGAGAACTTCGATGAAATAACCCGGATCAAACCCGATGATGACGGGGATACCGTCATAGCGACCGGAAATTTGATGGCAGGTGACGCACTCCGCCGACAGGTATTCCCCCAACTCCCGATCGCCCTCGACCCCCTTGGTGTCGGCGCGTCCCATCGTCAGGCTCAGACCACAGGTTGCCAGAAGCGTGGCGGTCACGACAAGACCCCTTGCCGCGCGCGACCAACGGGGCAGCACGGCAAGGGGCCTTGAAGCGGGCGGGGCGGTGCGGATCATTCGACCTTGGGACCTTTGCCTTCCTCAGGCGTCACGTCGACATTGCGGGCACGGCCGAGAATCTCGGCCGGCTTGGCGGCACAGTTCGTCATGCACGGCTCGGCGACCCAAAAGTGCTTCTCCGACGTTTCCCGATCGTCGTCGATGAAGTTGGCCTCGTTGGGCAACTTGATCGACGGGAAGGTCTCGTTCGACAGGACGAAGTCCTGATCGATCACGTCGTTGAGATAGAGCACATAGGCCACGATGGCATAGAGGTCATCCCCCTCCAACGAGCGCGCGTTGCCGAACGGCATAGCGGCATGTACGTAGTCGATCAAGGTCGACGCGTAAGGCCAATAGGACCCGATCGATTTGATGGGATTATCACTTTTGAGCGAGCTCAAGTCGCCGCCCGACAGGATCGGCCAACGCCCGGCGCTTTCACCAAACTCGCCGTGGCACGACGAACATTGGTCGATGTAGAGCTGCTCACCTTGAGCGGCGGTGCCTTTGCCGATCGGCAGGCCCTTGCCGTCGGGGCGCACGTCCTTGTCCCAGCCGGCAATCTGTTCGGTGGTGGGGGTCTCGCCGACGCCATAGGTCTTGAGCTGCGCGACGGCCGGACCGGCACACAGCGCGATCGTCACGGCCAAGGCGCTGAGCAAGGTCTTGGGGCGACGGGCGATCAAACGCGATCGCGTTGCACGACCGATTGTTTGTCCGGGCATGCTCTCGTGCGAAAGACCAGCGTCCCCAATTTCGCGGCAAGCTCTAGGAAATTTCGACATTTTCGACCTCGCCGGACTTGTGCACGTGCCACGTCTGAATGGCGTTGTTGTGATAGATGGAGTTGACGCCACGCACGGCGCGCAAGGCGGCTTTGGTGGGCTGCACGTAGCCGGTCTCGTCCATCGCGCGCGATTGCAGCAACAGCTCCGAGCCGTCCCAATCGAACTCGAAGTAGAAGCTCGTCAGCGACTTCGTCCACACCGGCCCGTCAAGCTTTGCCGGGCGCCAGTTGCGGCCGCCGTCGAGCGACACGTCGACCCGCTTGATGGCGCCGCGGCCCGACCACGCGAGACCGGAGAGCACCGTGAAGCCCTTCTTGTGATTGAGCGGCGCCTGCGGGCTGGGATTGGTGATGACGGACTTGGCGTCCATCACGAAGGTGAAGCGGCGGGCGACGCCGTTTTCCAACAGGTCGGTGTACTTGGAGGTCTCTTCACGGTGGTGCCAGGGCTGGTCACCCACCTCGATGCGGCGGATCCACTTCACCCACATATTGGCTTCCCAGCCCGGTACGACCGCGCGCATGGGATAGCCGTTCTCCGGCCGCAGCATTTCGCCGTTCATGCGATAGGCGATGAGGACGTCATCAAGCGCCTTTTCGATCGGCAGCGAACGGGTCATGCCAGCCGCATCGCCACCTTCCAGCAACAGCCACTTGGCGGTTGGTTGCACGCCGCACGCTTCCAAGATCGCGCGCAGCGGCACGCCGGTATACATCACGTTGTGGATCATGCCGTGGGTGAACTGGCAGCCATTGAGCTGCGCACCGCGCCACTCCATGCCTGAATTGGCCGCGCACTCACAAAAATAGGCCCGGTTGACCCGCGGCAGACGCTTCAAGTCGTCGACCGTGAGCATGATGGGCTTGTCGACCAGGCCATGGATGATGAGGCGATGGTCGGCCGGGTCGATCTCGGCAATGCCGCCGTGGTGGCGCTCAAAGCACAAGCCGTTAGGAGTGATCGGCCCGTCGAGCAAATGCAGCGGCGTGAACGACACCGAACTCTCGCGCGAGGCGGTCAACCACTCCACGTCGCGGCGGATCACATGGGCCTCGTGGCTCGACGGCTTGCCATAGGCGCGCACGGCGACGCCTTCGCCCAGATACTTGCCCCAATCGGGCACATTGGGCGGTTGGTTGGCCGGGTTGCCGGCCGCGCGTGCCACGCTGGCCGCGCCGGCGACCGCCGCGCCGGCCCCAAGCGTCGCGGCCAGAAAGCCGCGCCGGGTCGCCTGGGGCTTCGGCGTTTGGTTGGTTGGTTTGGTCATGTCCAATGTCTCCCTCAAGACGCGCCCGTCACGCGCCCGTGACCTTGACGTGGGTGGCTTTCGCCGGTTCGATCGTCTTCACGCGGCTGATGTGGTTCATCACCACGTCCCAGATCGGCGGCCCCTCGACGTCCTCATTGATCGACGCCCAGCCGGCGATGACGTAGTCGCGGTCGGCCTCGATCGGCTTGCCGGTCTTCAAAAGCGTCATGTCGGAAATCCGCGAGCCAATGGGCTTCGACACGTCGATGGCGTAGCCCATGCCGCCCACGCGCACCATGTCGCCGCCCTGCTGGTAGTAGGGGTCGGGGTTGAACAGATTATCGGCGACGTCCTCGATGACCTCCTTCAACCGCGCGCCGGTCATGGTCATGCGGTAGGCGGAGGGGTAGGACATGGCGGTGGCGTTGTAGACGTCGTCGCGGGTGATCGGGCCGGGCAGCACCGAGGCGCCCCAGCGGAAGCCCGGCGACAACGCGATTTCGGCATCGCGCTCCGACATGAGCGCGTCGCAGATCACGTCGTCGAACGTGCCGTTGAAATTGCCGCGTCGATACAAAACGCCGGTCGCCTCGCCGATCTGTTCGGACAGCATTGCCTCATGCGGGCCGCGGATCGTCTCGATCATGGCCGCCATTTCCGGGTCGGGCGCGATGGCGTCGGCGAACACCGGGATCAGCTTGTAGCGATAGCCGGCCACCTTGCCGCCTTGCACGTCGAGATCGAGGCGCGAGACGAACTTGCCGTGGCTGCCCGACGCGACCAGCAAGGTGGAGTCAATGACCTCGGGCGCAGGCAGAGCATCGTGGGTGTGGGCGGCCAGGATGACGTCGATGCCCTTGACGCGGCTGGCGACCTTGCGATCGACGTCGAAGCCATTGTGCGACAACAACACCACGAGACCGGCGCCATCGGCGCGCGCGGCATCGACGGCGGCTTGGATCTTGTCTTCCTGGATACCGAACGACCAGTTGGGCATCATCCAGCGCGGATTGGCGATCGGGGTGTAGGGAAACGCCTGGCCGATGACGGCGATCTTGACGCCGCCGCGCTCGAAGGTGGCGGTCGATTCAAACACCTTCTCGTTCCACTCGGTGTCGAGCATGTTGGCGGCGAGGAAGGCGAAGCCGAGACCGTCGACGATCTCTTTGACCCGCTCGTGGCCGAGCGTGAACTCCCAGTGGCCAACCATGGCATCGGGCTTCAAGAGCGCCATGGCGTCGACCATGTCCTGGCCCTTGGAGGCCATGGAGGTGAACGAGTTGGTCCAGGTGTCGCCACCGTCCAACAACAGCATGCGGTCGGCCCGTTCGGCGCGGATCGCCTTGACCACGGTCGCGACCCGATCCAGGCCACCGACGCGCCCATAGGTGCGGGCGAGGGCCTCGAAGTCTTCGAAGGTGAGCGCGTGCGCTTCGGCCGATTTCGGCGCCAGGCCATATTTCTTGAGAAACTCACCGCCCACGATGTGCGGCGGCAAGCCCTGCATGGGACCGACGCCCAGATTGATGGAGGGCTCGCGGAAATACACCGGCTTCAGCTGGCCGTGGATGTCGGTCACATGGACGAGGGTGACATTGCCAAACGGCTCGAAGGCCAAGAGCTCGGACTGGGTGAGCTTTTGCTGCGCGAAGGCCCGCGACCAGCCGCCCATGCCGTGAAGGCCGGTCAAGGCCGCCGTCGCCGCGGCGACCTGAAGGAATTCGCGACGTGAGTTCATCGCATGCGTCCTCGTGTCCGTCGACGGGGCCGACGGAGTGCCAGTGCGGAGAGACAAGGCGAATGCGCGCGACGGCCTGATGCCGCGCGCGCGAGCGCGGGTCAGCCGACCTTGAGCGCTTCTTCGTGAACGATGGTGGAGCCGTCGTCGTCGGTCCAAACCATCTTCAAGGGACCGCTCTCGGTCGCCTTGAACTTGAACTGGATATAGGGATTGGCCGAGATGGCCGGTTCCAGATCGACGGAAAACACCAACTTGCCGTTCACTTCGCAGGTGAACTTGTTGATGATCTTGCGCGGGATGGTGTTGCCATCCTTGTCCTTGCGTTGACCGGATTCCATAACGTGATTGACGAGGCTTTTGACCTCGACGAGGTCACCGGCCTTGAATTCCTTGGCGGACAAACGGACGCGGGGCTTGACGGTCGACATAAGCTTCTCCTGAAACGTCTATGGGGACAGGGCTATCAGCCGCCGCAACCGCCAATGGTGACCTTCACTTCCTTGGCGGCGGTGAGGTATTCGCCCTTGGAGGTCTTTGCCACCACGACCACGTTCTGGGTCGTCGCCAAGCGCACGCGGGTGTTGGCTTCGGCAACGCCAGAGACCTGCGTGAAGTGGAACGTGGCGATGCCGCCGCGCGGATTGCCATCGGCCACCACCAACACGTCGGTGACGTAGTCATCGGCCGACATCGGGCTGTCCACCGTGAAGGTCATGGGCACCGTGTTGCCGTTCTCCGCGATCTCGGGAACATCGAGCTTCACCTTGCCGCCGACCGGGGTCTTGCCGCCGGTGAACGCCTTGATGAGGTCTTCGGCATCGTTCTTCGCGGCCAGCGCCTCAAGGGGCATGAAGCCGCCGCCGAGCGCCACCAAACCGGCGGCGAGCGCGAGGGCCTGACGGCGCGTCAAAGCCATGGTCATGGAATTCTCCTCGTCCACTTCGTCACACAGGGACGCCCGGACTGACCGTGCGCCAATGAGAACCACACAAGTTTGGGGAAGCATTCGGAAATATGATCGGGCACAAGACACGACCACACGGTCCCAACGGTTGCCCGTTAGGTCCGCCCTCGGTTTCCCCCACGCCCACCCGTTGATCGGATGGAACATATTTATTTCTTGCAATGCATAAACGGGACGCTCGGAAACATACAATAAGGAGATTGCCGTATCCTATTCTCCAAAAGGGGGATAAATCGAGAAAATGATCCCTCTTTCAATCGGTTAGATAAAAATACGCCCTTCGTAGGATACATCTTCACAATCGCATTTTTCTAATTATCCTGCAGCTGTGGACGCGAGGCCTCGATCCGGCGTCGGATGTGATTGAGGTGAGCGCCACCACCATAGAGCGGCCTTGGGGTCGCCCGCGAGGGGGGAAACCGCATGAAACGGGGTTTAGCTGCCGCGTTTGCTGGGATGATGGCGATTGTAGCCATCACGCATTCGGCTCAGTCACAAGATGATAATACAGAGGCAGAACTTAAAAAATACAGGGAGATGATTTCTGATCCGTTTTCAAATCCCGGTTTTCTCTATGTGGATCGGGGTCAAGAGCTTTGGACGACGCCGCGTGGCCCCAAGAATGTTTCGCTTGAGACCTGCGATCTGGGGCAAGGGCCAGGCAAGCTGGAAGGGGCGTTTGCCGGCTTGCCGCGGTATTTCGAGGATACCGGCAAGGTGATGGACCTCGAAATGCGCATCCTGTGGTGCATGGAAACGATCCAAGGCATCGACACCGCGGAGATGCGCAAGAAGCCGTTCTCGCCGTCAAATTCGGGGCGAATCAACGACCAGGAAGCCCTGGTGGCATTCGTCGCCAATCAGTCGAACGGCAAGACGTTCAATGCGCCGATGACCCATCCCAAGGAAAAAGAGATGTATGCCTTGGGCGAGGCGCTGTTTAATCGGCGCTCGGCGAATTTCGATTTCTCCTGCCAGACCTGCCACGCGCAGCCGGGCTCGCGCATCCGGCTGCAGGCGCTGCCGACGTTCGATACGCCGGCGGACGCGCAGGCCACCATGGGCTCATGGCCGACCTACCGGGTCAGCCAAGCGCAGCTGCGCACCATGCAGCACCGGTTGTGGGACTGCTATTGGCAGATGCGCATGCCCGACGTGGCCTATGGCTCCGATGTGGTCACCGCCTTGACCGTCTACCTGACGGCGAAAGCTGCCGGTGGCGTCATCGAAGTGCCGTCGATCAAGCGCTGAGGGGAGGGATGATCATGAAAGCACGTCAAATCGGATGGGCGGTCGTCGCCTTCTATGCCAGCATGGCGGCGGCGCAGGCG
>CALSBD010000174.1:0-6902 GCA_943373055.1 Rhizobium sp. Q54 | reverse complement strand
AGCCCCGCATAGGACGCGTCCTCGGCCGCACGCCGCTCCACCGCCGCTTCCAGGCGCGCGAGGGCCTCATCGAGCCGCTTGAACGCTCGGTCGAGTGCGTCCGGATCAGACATGGGCGCGCGGGCTCGGTCCTTGATGGAGGTGACCCCCAGCCCTGGGAAGGCGTGGGTCAATGCGTTCCCGCTCTTGGTGCGGGCATGGGCGCGGCGGACCCGAATCCGCGAACGGAGCCGATCTGCCGACAGCGAAGTTTCCTTCCCCAACGGAGCGGCGTCAACCTCTTGGCGGACGGCGCTGAGCGATCGCTTAAACGGCGGGCTCAATAATGTAACCGCCCGCCTTGGCGCGGAAGTGGTCAAACGCCTTGTCAGGCACGCGAACGGTGAGCACCACCTCGGTGTCCTCGTCGCGCCGGCCGAGCACTTCAAGTGAGCGATAGGCCCACGCGACCAACGCCCCATCGGCCGCCGGCAAGGCAATCTGATAGCGGCCCCGGTCGCGGTTGAGCTTGTCTTCGATGAGCTGCAAGAGCGCGGGGATGCCCTCCCCGGTCAATGCGGACACACCCACCGTTGCCGGGCCGTCGCCCTGGGCCCGCTCCAACACCGCCTCGCGGGTGGTGGGGTCCAGAAGATCGACCTTGTTGAGCACTTCCACCATGCGCTCAGCATTGGCGAAATCGACGCCGAGCTGGCGCATGACGTCGTGGACGTCATTGGATTGGGCGACCGTATCGGGATGGGCGATATCGCGCACATGCAAGATCAAGTCCGCCTCGATCACCTCTTCCAGCGTGGCGCGGAAGGCGGCGACGAGGTGGGTCGGCAAATCGGAGATGAAGCCCACGGTGTCCGATAAGATGATCTCTCCACCATGGGGCAGCCGCACCCGGCGCAAGGTGGGATCGAGCGTGGCGAACAACAAATCCTTCGCGAACACCTCGGCTTCGGTGAGCCGATTGAACAGCGTCGATTTGCCGGCGTTGGTATAGCCGACCAACGCCACCACCGGATGGGGCACCTTTTTGCGGGTCTTGCGATGAAGCTCACGGGTTTGCTTGACGCGATCGAGATCGCGCTCAAGCTTATCGAGCCGCTCCTGAATGATCCGCCGGTCGGCTTCGATCTGGGTTTCACCAGGGCCGCCCAAGAAGCCGAAGCCACCACGCTGACGTTCCAAGTGGGTCCAGGAGCGCACAAGGCGGCTCTTCTGATAGGTCAGATGTGCGTGCTCGACCTGCAGGCGACCTTCCTTGGTGCGCGCGCGGGCCCCGAATATCTCCAGGATCAGGCCGGTGCGATCCAACACCTTGGTGCCGATGTCCTTTTCAAGGTTGCGCTGCTGGATCGGCGTGAGCGCGTGATCGACGATCACCAGACCGACCTTTTCCGCCTCCACGAACGCCTTGATTTCCTCGACCTTGCCAGACCCCATCAAGGTCGATGGACGCGGGTCGGCGATGCGCACGATCTGACGGCCGGCGATCTCCAGGTCGATGGCGGCGGCCAGGCCGACGGCCTCCTCCAGCCGCCCGTCCAGGGTGCGCTCGGCGGCGACTTCCTCTGCGGTCGGGCGCGGGCCCGGCTTGCGGCCGGTCAGAACCGGCACCACCACATAAGCGCGCGTCGCCACCGCCTGCCGGCTCGTCGAGCCACGACGGCGGGGGCGCGCGGGCGCCGGGTCGTCCGCATCCACGTGCGGGTCAATCGGCTCCAATCAGCCCTCCGAGCGCTCGCCGTCATCCACCGGGTCAAACAGCTGAACCGGCACGGCGGGCATAATGGTGGAGATGGCGTGCTTATAGACAAGCTGGGAGTGCCCGTCGCGGCGCAGGAGCACGCAGAAATTATCAAACCACGTCACGACGCCCTGTAACTTGACGCCATTGACCAAGAAAATGGTCAGCGGGGTCTTGGCCTTGCGCACGTGGTTGAGAAAGGTGTCTTGAAGATTTTGGGCCCGTTCCGCCATTGCTTTGCCCCTTCAGGCTTGGGTGTTGTCGCGGGTCTTGTGGTTGTGGGCACGCAGGTGGTTGGATCCACCGCACGCGACCAAAAAGCGCCGACGCCCCATGGCGACAGCAAGTCGACGTGTCCGCCTTAGCGCGATCAGGGCGCCGGGCGGAGGTGTCAGCGTATGAGGACCGGACTTAAACGCGACCGGGTCCCAACACGCCTTGACACCTAACATAGTACAATCCGAGCCGTCTGACAGGTCCCATCCATGCGGATGAAAACGCTGGTGGCCTGGGGTTTCCCCAATGGACCAACCCCTGCCCCTGAAATGCCAAACGCCGCGGGTGGGCCGCGGCGTCTTGATCCTGACCATCTGGTTCCCGGCTTGGGACCCATCGCTCAGCCCCTATCGGCTGATGCGCCGTCACGGCTTGGGCTGAGCGCCGTCACTGCTTGGGCTGAGCGCCGTCTTGGGCCTTTTGCTGCTCTTGGATCAGCTTTTGGCGGGCTTCCTCGGCGCGCTTGGCCAGTTCTTCCTGCAATTGCTGCTGCTGGCGAGCGAGCGCCTGGGTGTCGACGGCCGGACCCTCTTGCGCGGCGGCAAAGCCGGCAAGGCCGAGGGGGAAGTTGACCGGCTTGCCCTGCTGGTTGAGCGTGGTGACGAGGAGCTGCTGGCCCTTCTTCATCGAGGTGATGAAGGCGTCGTTGGCCACCATCTCGGCATAGCAGGCATTCGCGAAGCAAATGGAATACTTCGCTTCGGCCTGCTTGCCCTTATCGACCTGCACGCGCAGGCCCGGCTGGATGAGCATCGCCGGCGGCACCGCCAGCAAAAGCACCTTGCGGGCCTCGCCGCTGATCTCGCGCAGCGCGATCGACGCCAGCATCTGGCCATTGTCGGCGCGCAGCTCCTGCGTGGTCAAGCAGACGTCGCGCTTCGAGGTGGGGTCGTTGTTGCACACCTTAACCCACGGGTTGTTGCCGCCCGCCGCCGGAGCGGCCTGCTGGGCGACGGCGCCAACCGACGACATCATCAGCGCGCCAACGGCCGCCGACGCGGTCAGCCAACGCTTGGTGTCTTCCATCCACATCATGTGATGTCCCTCGAACCCAATCGCCTGTCGCTCACGTGGCGCCAGACCTCGAATAGTGAAACGCGTGAGCGCGGTGCGCCGACCCACGACCCGCCGACAAACGACCCGCCGACAAACGACCGCGCCGAACCGTCTTCCCACCGCAACTCCACTTGGACAAGCGCGGCGCCATCGGCCAATCCCCCGAAAGGGTCGCAAATGTTCACTGCTTATCAAATGCGGCGACACGGTGACTGTTAGCCGTCGCGCCGCGTGATACAGCCCCCGCCCGCGGAAGGAAAGCGCTGAGCGTGTCGAACCCGCCATTCGTCGGCAACCGTTGTGTTAGGATCACACGGGGAATCACAAGGGCCCCGGTCGCTGTTCGCTCGCAGCGATTCGCTAACAGGGGCCCTAGTGGGGCGTTTGATAGGGACTGGACGGGATTGGTGATGACGACAAACCCGAGCACGCCGCCGGCGTGGCACATGCGAGCCTCGCGCATTGTATGGACTGTCCTTGCCGGCTTGCTGCTGGTCGTCACCAGCGCGCTGACCGCCAGCGCCGAGCCCGCCCATGGCATCGCCATGCAAGGCACGCTCAAGCATCCCAAGGGCTTTACCCATTTTCCCTATGTGAATCCCGACGCGCCCAAGGGCGGCTCGCTCACCGTTGGCTTTATCGGGTCGTTCGACAGCCTCAACCCGTTTATCGTTAAGGGGTCGGCGGCGTCGGGCCTGCGCGCGGGGACAAGCGGCAACTATATCTATGAGAGCCTGTTGGAGCGGGCTTACGACGAGGCGTTCAGTCTCTACGGCCTGATCGCCGAAACGGTGGAGATGCCACCGGACCGCTCGTTCGTTGCCTTTACCTTGCGCCCCGAAGCGCGGTTTTCCGATGGCACGCCGCTCACCGTCGCCGACGTGATCCACTCCTTCGAGCTTTTGCGCGACAAGGGCCGACCCAATACACGCACGGCCTACTCTAAGGTTGATCGCATCGAGACATCAGGTGATCGCTCGATCAAGTTCATCTTCAAAGACGCAACCGACAAGGAGCTGCCGCTCATTATCGGGCTGATGCCGATCCTGCCCAAGCACGCCATGAGCGCGGAGCTGTTTGAGCAAACCTCGCTTGTGCCGCCAATTGGCTCGGGGCCGTATGTGGTCGCCGCGGTCGAACCGGGCACCCGGGTCGTGTTCAAGCGCAATCCGGACTATTGGGGCCGCGATCTGCCGGTGAAGCGCGGGATGGATAACTTCGACGAGGTGCGGCTTGAATATTTCCGTGACCAAACCTCGCTGTTTGAGGCCTTCAAGAAGGGGTTGATCGACGTCTATCCCGATGGTGACCCCAACTCATGGTCAAGTGCCTATGATTTCCCCGCCGTTCGCGATGGTCGCGTGGTCAAGGATGTGATCCCGACCGGCTTGCCCAAGGGCATGAATGGTTTTGTGTTCAATACCCGTCGACCGATTTTCGCCGATGCGCGGGTGCGCGAGGCATTAGCGGCGGCGTTTGACTTTGAGTGGATGAACCAGAACCTGTTTTTCGGCCTCTATCGTCGCTCGGGGAGCTATTTCCAAGGCTCCGAACTCTCAGCCCTTGGCGTGCCGGCGAGTGACGCCGAGAAAGCGCTGTTGGCCCCCTTCCCCAATGCCGTGCGCGCGGACGTCATGGACGGCACCTACAAGCCCGTCGCCACTGATGGCAGCGGGCGCGACCGGGTAGCACTGCGCCGGGTGATCGATCTTTTGGCCGCCGCCGGCTGGACGCTGCAGGGCGGAGCGATGAAGAACGCCAAAGGCGAGCCGCTCACGTTCGAGCTGCTCATCACCACCCGTGACCAGGAGCGGCTGGCACTTGCCTATCAGCGCACGCTCAAGACGATTGGGGTTGATCTCAAGATCCGCTCGGTCGAATCGCAGCAGTATCAGCAGCGGCGTCAGATGTTCGACTTCGACATGACGCCAAACCTCTATACGGCTTCGCTGTCGCCGGGCAATGAACAGCTCACCCGGTGGGGCACGGCGTCGGCGGACCAAAACGGCTCGTTCAACTTCGCCGGTGCGCGTGAACCGGCGATCGATGCCATGATCCAGGCGTTGTTGTCGGCCACGGACCGTGAGAGTTTCATTGCAGCGACAAGAGCTTACGATCGGGTGTTGATATCGGGATTCTACGTCGTGCCGCTCTTCCACCTTGCCGATCAATGGCTCGCACGGTGGACCCACATTGAGCGTCCGGACCCGTCCTTGTACGGCTCGCTTCAAATAACCTGGTGGCGCAAGCCGGCTCCGTGAGGAGGGCCTCATGATTTTAGTGTCCGAACAGACCCTGGAACGCGAAGCCAAGCAGGGCGTGTGGGGCCGCGTCACGCTCGATCAGCTCGTGCGTAAGGGCGCGCAGGCGCACCCCGATCGGCTGGCGCTCCTTGATCTGCCCGGACGCGCGCGGTTCACTACCGGCGCCTCGCAGGCCTGGAGCTATGCCGAGCTCGATCGGCGGGTCGACGCGTTGGCGGCCTTCTTTCAGGCGGCCGGGCTGAAGCCCGATACGGTGGTCGGCGTGCAGATGCCGCAGACGTCAGACGCGTTGATGTGCCTGATCGCGCTGTGGCGCGCGGGGCTGATTGCCGCCCCCCTTCCCCTTGGCTTGCGCCAAGCTGACGTGATCAGTGCGCTGGTCGCGACCGGGGCACGCGGGCTCATCACGGTGGGCGAGGCCGAGGGCGAGGCCCTGGGCGAACGGCTGCGCGATGTGGCGGCTGATTTGTTCCAGATCCGCTTCGTGTTCGGCATCAGCGGTGGCTTGCCCGATGGACTGGTTGATCTTGATCGTATTCTCGACGAGGCCGACGCGCTGGGCGCGCCCGCCGAAGTCAGCCGCAAGAATAATCCAGCCGATCATGTGGCCACCATCACGGTCTCAGGCCTCGGCGATCAGCCCACACTGGTGGCCCGCTCCCACAATCATCTCATCGCGGCAGGTGTGAGCGTGCTCGTTGAGGCGCAGCTTGAGCCGGCCATGGGGTTTGTGAGCCTGTTTGCCCCCACCGGCCTTGCCGCGCTGGCGACAACGGTGGTGCCGTGGCTTTTGACCGGCGGCACCCTTGCCATGGGCTGTCCCGACCGGGTCGCAAGCCTCGTGGCCGCGCTCCCCGACGGTGAGCCCGTGGTGGTGACACCGGCGAGCTTGGCGCGCCGTGTCGACCTTGAAATGACCCGCATGGGCAAGAATGGCCGGTTGATCAGCGTGAGCCATGGGTCGAACGCGGATCCGGACCCCTTCCCCAGTGAGCGCGTGATTGTTGACGCAACCGTGCTGGGCGAGGTGGCGGTGGTGCCGCTCAGGCGGGCGGCGCGTGGACCGGCGCTTGACTTACCGCTCGCTACCGACCAAGCGCCCGGCGCCGGCCTCAATGACCTACGGCTCAAGGGTATGCCACGCCGGGCGGGCGACACCGGCGCTGGCGCGATGATGGTGGCGGAGATCCAAGCGCGGGGCAGTGCCGTGCCTACCGGCGCCCTCACCGTGCCGGCCGAGCGCGGCCACGCCCCGGCAGCTGACGCGGCCGGCTGGGTGTCAACCGGATTTCGCGGCCAACTGACGTCGTTTGAGCCGGCGCGCGTGCGGGTGCTTGATGCCGGGGACGAGCGCGCGCAAGTGGGTCGGCATCTGGTGGCACTTGCTGCCCTCGACCGGATGGCGCGGGCGTGCCCTGGTATCCTTGATGCGGCGGCCTATGCGGTGCCCGACCCGGTGCTTGGCAACCGAATTGAGCTTGCCGTCGTGCAGTCGCAAGGCGGGCGCTGGACGCCCGACGCGGTCTTGCGCGGGCTGACGGAAGCCAACATCGCCATCCCGGCCTTGC
>CALSBD010000173.1:0-6908 GCA_943373055.1 Rhizobium sp. Q54 | reverse complement strand
AAGGATCTTGCCGATGAGGGTGCCGTCGGGGTGGTAGCAGTGGACGCCGTCGCCGGCGGAGGTCCACAGGCGGCCGGCGGTGTCGAAGCGGAAGCCGTCGAACAGGCCGGCTTCGCAGGTGGCGAAGATGTCGGAGCGGCCAAGGCCCGAGCCGAACTGGGCCGTCTCCTTCACCTCCAGCCGCCGGATGTGCCGAGGCCCGTTTTCCACATGCGTCGCGCCAGTGTCGGCCACGTACAGGTATCGCTCCTCAGGGTCGAAGGCGAGGCCGTTGGGGCAGATGAAGTCTTCGGCGACGACACTGACCGCGCCCGAGGGGTCGACCCGGTAGACCCGGTTGGCGCCAATCTCGCTCGTCGCCTTGTCACCCTCATAGTCGGTGCCGATGCCATAATCAGGATCGGTGAACCAGATTGAGCCGTCGGATTTGACCACCACGTCATTGGGCGAATTGAACCGCTTGCCGTCGATCCGGTCGGCAATCACCGTGAGGCTGCCGTCGAATTCGGTGCGGGTGATGCGGCGGGTGAGATGCTCGCAGGTAACGAGCCGGCCCTGGCGATCGACCGTGTTGCCATTGGAGAAGGATGCGGGATGGCGAAACACGCCGGTGTGGCCGGTTGCCTCGTCATAGCGGATCATGCGGTTGTTGGGGATGTCGGAGAACACGAGATAGCGTCCGGCGGCGAACCAGGCCGGGCCCTCCGCCCAGCGCGCGCCCGTCCACAGCCGCTCGACGCGGGCATGGCCGATGAGGCAGGCGGCGAACCGCTTATCGCGCACCTCAATACCGGTGCCCTCGATCTCGCCATAATACATCGCGCCCTCCCCTGATCGGTCCGTTTTGATGTGCTTGTTCGTGACCGCTTCGGTCAAGGTGGTCCAGCGCGAGGCGCCAGGTCAAGCGCGGCCTGTTCTGGTACGGGTTTGGTGGGATCGTGAGCGCCGCGCGCCTTGTCGGGCTTTGAGCCGCGTGATAGCCAAGCGGCCGAATGATGGGCGGAGTTCTGCCCCTCGGGCGGGCCTGATCGGCAGCGCCCCGGATCACGCGTGAAGGACCACTTCCATGAACGAGCAAGCCGACCAGCAGATCAATCCGCAGCTCAACGTGCTGGCGCAGTACATCAAGGACTTCTCGTTCGAGAACCCCAACGCGCCGCAGTCGCTGGCGCCGCGCGAGCAGGGTCCGCAGGTCAATATCAACGTCAACGTCAATGGCCGCCCGCTGTCGGCGACCGAGTTTGAGGTGGCGCTGACGTTGGAAGCGCGCGCGAGCTATGCCACCGAGGTGATGTTCGCGGTCGAGGTCGTCTATGGCGGCGTGTTCCGTATCGCGGGCGTGCCCGAGCAGCACCTGCACGCTTTCGTCATGATCGAGTGCCCGCGGCTCCTGTTCCCGTTCGCCCGCCAGATCATCGCCGACGCCACGCGCAACGGTGGCTTCATGCCGCTGATGATCGACCCGATCGACTTCGTGCAGCTCTATCAGCAAAACGCGGCCAACATCGCCCAGCAGGCGGGCCAAGGGCCGATGGCCAACTGAGACGCGCCAAGCGCTTTTGACGCGGCGCACGACGCCGCGTCGCCCGGTTTCCCTTAACGAGGCGGGCCATGGTGCTGAAGGCGGACCTGCACTGTCACATCGAGGCCGCCGCGCGGCCCGCTGTGGTGCGTGCGCACGCCGCGCGCCACGGCCTCAATGTGTCGCGCCTGTTCACACCCGATGGCCGGTTCGCCTGGCATGACTTTGCGTCGTTTCTGACCGCCTATGACCTGGCTGCCGCGTGCTTCCGCACGCCTGAGGACTACGCCGACCTTGCGGAGGATTACTTCGTCGAGGCCGCGCGGGAGGGGATGATCTATGGCGAGATTTTCGCCTCGATCGATCACGCCGCCACGGTGGGCCTGTCGGCGCGCGACTATCTCACCGGTGTCTCAACGGGCATCACGCGCGCCCGCGCCAAAACGGGCGTGGAGGGCCGCATCATCGTGGTGGCGATCCGCCATCTAGGGCCCGAGCGGGCGGTGGCGGTGGCGCGCGAGACGGTGCGGCACGGCGATCTCGTGGTCGGGTTCGGCATGGCGGGCGAGGAGCGCCTCTTTCACCCGGCCGATTTCGCCCCCGCGTTCGACATCGCGCGGGCAGGCGGGCTTGCCATCACTGTGCACGCGGGCGAATGGGGCGGGCCCGAGAGCGTGGCGGCGGCGCTGGATCACCTCAAGCCGAGCCGGATCGGCCATGGCGTGCGCGCCATTGAAGACGCCAATCTGGTGCGGCGGCTCGCCGATGAGGGCATCGTGCTGGAGGTGTGCCCGGGCTCGAATATCGCGCTCAGCCTTTATCCTGATCGCCGGGCCCACCCGTTCGCGGCCTTGCGCGCTGCCGGCGTGCGCGTCACGCTCGGCGCGGATGATCCGCCCTGGTTCAACACCACGATCGGAACCGAGTACGCCGAGACCGCCCGCGCGCTATCGCTGTGCGGAGCGGACATGAAGGCCATCACCAAGACAGCCATCGAAGCCGCGTTTTGTAATGCCGACACCAAGGCCCAGCTCATCAGCCGGCTCAAGATCTCGTCAGCCGACTGACGAGCAGGCCGCTCATCGGATCAGGCCGCCTTGCCGTTAAACTGGCCATTGGGCCGGTAGGGCCACAAATAAGTCGGCAGGATCGCGGCCAAGGTGGTTGGCGTGATGCCCAGGCCCTCCAGTGTGCGGCCCTCCTGGCGAGCAGCCTCGGAGACGACATTGTCGGTCTCCAACAGCTTCACCTGATCGACCGTCAGCAACGGCTTGGGTAGCAGTTGCATCACGCTTGCCTGGATCTTGGCGAGGCCGAACGGCAAGGGCAGAAGCAAGCGCTTGCGCCGGGTTTCCGCCAGCATGAGCTCCAGGCATTCGCGGAAGGTCTTCACCTCCGGTCCACCCAGCTCATAGGTCGCGCCCGGCTTGACGCAGCCGTCGATCGCACGGGCGACCGCCTCGGCGACGTCGCCCACATAGACCGGCTGGAACTTCGTCACGCCGCCGCCCACCAGCGGCAGGAACGGCGAGATGCGCGCCAGACCGGCGAACAAATTGAAGAAGCCGTCCTCCGGGCCAAACACGATCGACGGGCGCATGATGACGGCGGTGGGGAAGGCCGCCAGCACACCGGCCTCGCCGGCCGCCTTGGTGCGGGCATAGGCGGCCGGGCTATTGGCATCAGCCCCGATCGCCGACACGTGCACCAGCGTGGAGATGCCGGCAGCCGCAGCCGCCTTCGCGATTTGGCCCGGCGCTTCGGCCTGGACGGTGTCAAAGGTCTGCTTGCCCGACTGATAGAGAATGCCGACCAAATTGACGACCGCGTCGGCGCCTTGCAGCGCGCGGGCGATGGTGTCGGGATAGCGCAAATTGGCCTGCACGGCCTGGATCTGGCCGACTGCGCCCAAGGGCTGCAGGTGCCCGGCCAAATCGGGGCGGCGCACGGCGGCGCGCACACGATAGCCGCGCTTGACCAGCGCACGCACCACATGGCGACCCAAGAATCCCGAACCGCCGAACACCGTGACCAGCTTGCCATTGAGCGGTGCGTTCATGCCGTGACCTCATTCATCGCGGGCTTGGGGCCGCGGGCCCGCGCGCCATCCCCCGATCGCGCGCGCACGGGGATTTAAGGCGTTGCGCCCGATCTGTACAGGGGGACGAAGGGTGGCTTCTCTCAACCCGCCCCCCTTCGCCCACGGCCGCCGCGTGTCGGTTTGACGCACAACACGCCCTGGACGGCCGATCCGGGGGCACGAGGGCCGGTTTGGCGCCGGTGTGGCCCGGGTTTGCCCCCCATCCGCCTTGACTCAGCCGCGATCCTCGCGGACGGTCGCGCCGCGTGTGGCAAATGCGCGCCGTTCAAAAAGGCACCATCGTGACGTCCTCCATCATCCCCGTGATCTTGTGCGGCGGCGCCGGCTCGCGCCTGTGGCCCGCGTCCCGTGATTCGTATCCCAAGCAGCTGTTCGCCTTCGGCGGCGGGCGCTCGCTGTTCCAGGAGACGCTGGCGCGCGTCACCGGCGAGGGGTTCCAGCGCCCCATCATCGTCACGGGCAATGACTATCGGTTTCTAGTCGCCGAACAGCTGCGCCAAATCGCAGGCAGTGCGGGCGGCGATATCGTGCTTGAGCCCATGCGGCGCGATAGCTGCGCGGCGATCGCCGCGGCGGCCGTGCACGCCATGACACGCGATCCCGAGGCGATCCTTCTCATTCTTGCGGCCGACCACGCGATTCCGGATCTCGCTTCGTTTCGGGCCCACGTGGCGCGCGGCCTGGTGGCGGCCAAGGCGGGACGCATCGTCACGTTCGGCATTCGCCCTGCCCATCCGGCGACCGGCTACGGCTATATCCGCCCTGGCGCGACAGTGGCGGGCATGGAGGGCGTGCACGCCATCGAGCAATTCGTGGAAAAGCCCAATCAGCAGACCGCCGAGCGCTATGTCCGCGAGGGCTATTTGTGGAACTCGGGCAACTTCTTGTTCAGAGCCGAGGTGTTCTTGAACGAGCTGAAGGCACTGGCGCCGGATATCCACGGGCCCGCTGAGGCGTCGGTCTTGCGCGGCAAGCGCGACATGGACTTCCTGCGGCTGGAAGAAGGCAGCTTCGCGCTCGCCCGCGCCACCTCGGTCGACTATGCGGTGATGGAAAAGACCGCGCTCGCCGCCGTGGTTCCCTCCGACTTCCAATGGTCCGATATCGGCTCCTGGTCGGCGATATGGGAACTGCAAGCCAAGGACGCGGACGGCAATGGCGCCCAGGGCGACGCCATGTTCGAGGGCGCGCGCAATTGCTACGTCTATTCGCCCAACCTGTTGACCGCCGTCGTGGGTCTTGAGGACGTCGTCGTGGTGACCACCCGCGACGCGGTGTTGGTGGCGGCCAAGTCCAAGTCCGAAGAGGTCAAGACGCTTGTGAACCGGCTCACCAAAGCCGGGCGCAGGGAAGCCAAGGAGCATTTGCGCAACTATCGGCCCTGGGGCGACTATGAGCAGATCGACCGCGGTGGGCGCTATCAAGTCAAGCGCATCACCGTGAAGCCAGGCGGCAAGCTCTCGCTGCAAAGCCACTATCACCGGGCTGAACACTGGGTGGTGGTGTCGGGCACCGCGCGGGTGACGGTCGACGACAAGGTGCATTTATTGGGCGAAAACCAGTCGATCTACATCCCGCTCGGCGCCGTCCACCGCATGGAAAACCCCGGTCAAATCCCGCTCGAACTTATCGAAGTCCAATCGGGCGCCTATTTGGGCGAAGACGACATCGTCCGCTACGAGGACATCTATAACCGCGCGTGAGGGTGCAAAAAGGCGACGCCCATGAAGCATCCCTATGCCCCGCATGGGCTTGATCCGACGCGGCAGGAGCCGTCGTGGTGGGAGGCCTCCGCGCCGCCCTTGGCGGTGCAGGTGGCGGCCCTGCAGGATGACGTTACGGCGGATGTGGCGATCATTGGGGCCGGCTTCACCGGGCTGTCGGCGGCGCTGACGCTGGCACAGGCGGGGCTTGGGGTCGTTGTGTTGGATCGCGCTGGGATCGGCTGGGGCGCGTCGGGGCGCAATGGCGGTTTTTGCTGCGTGGGCGGAGCGAAGCTTGAGCTTGGCACCATGATCAAGCGCCATGGGCTGGAGACGGCTCGGCGCTTTGTCGACATCCAGCTGAATGCGGTGGATTTCGTCAAGGAACGGCTGGCGCAAGAGGCGATTGACGCGGAGGTGGCCGGCGAGGGCGAAACGCAGCTCGCCCACAGCCCACGCGCATTCGCCGCATTCGAGGAGGAGCGCGCGTTCATCGAGCGCACCTTTGGCCACCGACTGCGCATCATTCCCAAAGCGGAGCTAGCCGCTCACGGCATGACCGGGCCGACGTTTGAGGGCGGGCTCTATAATCCCGTCGGATTTGGCCTGCATCCGCTGCGCTATGTGCGCGGGCTCGCGGCTGCGGCGGCGCGCCAGGGGGCGGCGATCCATCCGCGCTCAGAGGTGCTCAGCTGGACCCGCGAGGGTGCGGGTCATCGGCTGGCCACGCCGCGCGGCGCGGTCAAGGCGGCACGGGTGATTGTGGCGACCAATGGCTATACACCCGATGATCTGCACCCCGCGTTCGCCGGGCGCGTGCTGCCGGCGCTTTCAAACATCCTGGTCACCGCCCCCATGAGTGAGGCGCAATTTGCCGCCCACGGCTTTCACCAGCCGGTACTTGCCCATGACAGCCGCACGCTGTTGCACTATTTCCGCCGCATCCCAGGCGACCGGTTTTTGTTTGGCGGGCGGGCCGGGCTGTCGGCGGAGCCCGATGCGCTGGCGACGACGTCGCAGGCCTTGGAAGCGCGGTTTCGCGAGCTGTTTCCGGCCTGGGCGGGTGTGGCGATCACCCATCGGTGGTCGGGCTTCGTGGCGCTGGCGGCGGATCTCGTGCCCCATGTTGGCAGCATGGCCGACGACCCAACGATCGGCTACGCGCTTGCCTATCATGGCAATGGGGTCGCCATGGGTACCTGGGCGGGCGATGCGGTCGCACGGTTGATGATCGGCACGGGCGGGCCGAACTGCGCGATGATCGAGCGCCCGCCGCCGCGCTTTCCCCTGCCCGGCCTGCGCCGCATGGCGCTTGGGGCCGCCTATCTCGCTTATGGGATCAAGGATCGGCTGGGGTGAGTTGTCCTGAGGGCGAGATCACCAATCGTCCAGGATTGGCCCCATGACCCATCGCAAAGCGCGTGACACAGTGGGGTGCTTTGGTGCGGGGCGTTGGCCTCTCACCACCTTCCTCTCGGCAGCCGGCGTTCGGCTCCACCATGGGCGCTTATGTCATGACGGTTGATATCCTCGTTCTCAATGCGGGGTCCTCCACGCTCAAATACGCCCTGTTCGAGGTCGA
>CALSBD010000172.1:0-6927 GCA_943373055.1 Rhizobium sp. Q54 | reverse complement strand
CTTGCCGGTCGACGTCTTGGGCAATTCCGTGAAGACCACGTGGCGCGGCACCTTATAGCCGGCCAAGTGCTCCTTGCACCACGCGACGATGTCGTCCTTGGTCGCATCCTTGCCCGGCTTCAATTCAATGAAGGCGCACGGCGTCTCGCCCCACTTCTCATCCGGCTTGGCGACGACGGCAGCCGCTTGCACGGCCGGGTGCTTGAATAGAGCATCCTCCACCTCGATGGAGGAAATGTTCTCGCCCCCGGAGATGATGATGTCCTTCGAGCGGTCCTTCAGCTGGATATAGCCATCGGGGTGCATCACACCGAGGTCGCCGGAGTGGAACCAGCCACCGGCGAACGCCTCCTGGGTGGCCTTCTTGTTTTTGAGGTAGCCTTTCATGACGATGTTGCCGCGGAACATCGCCTCGCCCATCGTCGTGCCGTCGCGCGGCACCGGCTGCATGGTCGCCGGATCAATGATGTTGAGCGCTTCCAGCGCCGCGTAGCGCACGCCCTGGCGCGCCTTCTTCACCGCGCGCGGCCCCACTTCCAGATCATCCCACTCGCGCTTCCAGTCATTGACGACCGCGGGGCCATAGGTCTCCGTGAGACCATAGAGGTGCGTGACGTTGAAGCCGGCCTCGCCCATCGCCGCCAGCACCGCTTCGGGCGGCGGCGCGGCGGCGGTGAAAAACTCCACCTTTTGCGACAGCGCGCGCTTTTCGGTCTCCGGCGCGTTGAGGATGGTCGACATCACGATCGGCGCGCCGCACAGGTGCGTCACGCCATGGTCGGCGAGCGCGTCCCAGATCGCCTTGGGCCGCACCCAGCGCAGGCACACATGGGTGCCCGCGATCACCGACAGCGACCAGGTAAAGCACCAGCCGTTGCAGTGGAACATCGGCAAGGTCCACAAATACACCGGATGCTTGCGCATCGACGCGGTGATGATGTTGCCTTGGGCCAACAGCGACGCGCCGCGATGATGATAGACGACGCCCTTGGGGTTGCCCGTGGTGCCCGACGTATAGTTGAGCGAGATCGCGTTCCATTCGTCATCAGGCATGTGCCAGGCGTAGTCGGGATCGCCCTCGGCCAAGAACGCCTCATAGTCGATCGAACCGAGCCGCTCGCCGGTCTGCGGGTACTCCGGGTCGTCATAGTCGATCACCAGCGGCTTGACCTGACACAGGCTCAGCGCCTCCTTGACCGTCTTGGAGAACTCCCGGTCGGTGATCAGCACCTTCGTCTCGGCGTGATCGAGCGAGAAGGCGATAATGGCCGCGTCGAGGCGGGTGTTGAGCGTATTCAAGACCCCCTTGGTCATGGGCACGCCATAGTGGGCCTCAAGCATCGGCGGGGTGTTGGACAGCATCACCGACACCGTGTCGCCCTTGCCGATACCGCGCTTCGCCAGCGCCGAGCCGAGCCGCCGGGCCCGCTCATAAAACGAGCGATAAGGGATCCGCTGGTTGCCGTGGATGACAGCGACATGATCGGGAAACACCGCCGCCGAGCGCTCCAGGAACGACAAGGGCGTCAGCGGTTGATAGTTCGCCGGGTTACGATCGAGATCGATCTCGTACCAGTTCGGATCCGCGACCATGGTATCTCCCTTCAACGCTTAGCCAGAGTTGAGCGAACTCATATCAAACCTTCGGGCCCCGACAAGCCTTTCGCCTCTCAGACCAATGGCGGGTAACTCTTAGATTGTCACCGACGTCGCTGGAGTGCCGATCAGCACGGCGCCAAATGCCATGGCAATTGAAGCAACTTTGAAGATATCACGTTGTGTCGTCATTAAAGCGAAATTCAACCTGCGCGGTTCAACTGCCCGCAGCGATAGGATTCGCGGCCTGAAATTAACACCTCTTGAACAGATACATCCCACACATTTGCCCCAAGCGACGGTCTAGTTTCGTCTCAGACCTCAGACGTTACGTCAGCGATTCACGAATCGCGGATGAGGCGAGGACCCGCCGCACAAGGCTTCGGCTGCGTGCGAGACGCGCGAATTCGGGAAGGGGGATCCATGGCGTTGACCACGGCGCAAGTGCGCGCGGCCCATGTGGCACTCAACCGGTTCGGCCTTGGTGCCCGACCGCTTGCCATCAATCGCATCGGCGCCAATGCCAAGGCCGCCGTCCTCAACGAACTCTCCATCCCCAACATCCAGCATCTATCGACGACGACAGGTTTGCCGACCTTGTATGCAGCGGCGCAGTTGGTCGATGGCAACTTCGATCCCCAAGAGCGCGTGCGCCGCGAGGAACTGCGCCTGCGTATTCTCAAACACCGGCAAGTCGAGATTGGCTTCGTCGAACGATTGGTGCTCTTTTTCTCCAATCACTTCTCGATCTCAATCAACAAAGACGGCGCGCCGCGCCCCATGATGGGGCAGCTGGAGCGCGACGTGATCCGTCGCCATGTGTTGGGCTCCTTCAGGTCCATGCTGCTCGGCGTCATGCAGCATCCAGCGATGCTCGATTACCTGGATGCCTCGAGCTCGGTGGGACCCAATTCACAGTTTGGCCGCAACAACCGCATGGGTCTGAATGAGAACCTGGCACGAGAGATCCTTGAGCTGCACACACTGGGCGTCAATGGCGGCTACACCCAAACCGACGTGATCAACCTCGCGCGCATCTTGACCGGTTGGTCGGTGGTGCGCGGGTGGGAATCCGAATACGGCTTTGATGGTGGCACGCGGGCGAACCGGGGGCAGTTCATCTACCGGCCCAATCGGCATGAGCCAGGCACTCACCGCGTTCTGGGGATTAGCTACCCCGACACTGGGATCGAACAGGGGCGCGCCGTTTTATCGCGGCTCGCCACGCACCCCAAGACGGCCGAGTTCATCGCTTTCAAGCTCGTCCACCACTTCATCACCGATGCCCCCACGCCGGCGATGGTCGAACCCATCGCTCGCACGTTTGTTGCCACCGGCGGCAACTTGCGGGCCGTCGCGACAGCGCTCGTGAACCTTCCTGAGGCATGGTCCACGCCTCTCAGAAAACTGCGCACGCCCTACGAGCTCCAAGTCGCCATGATGCGGGCCGTCGAACGTCCCTATCGCGCGAACGAGGATTGGGCCTTCTCAGAGCCCTTGCGCGCCTTGCGCCATGTCCCTTGGGAGCGCAAGACGCCAGACGGCTACCCCGATGAGACGGATTATTGGCTTAGCCCCGATGCCATGCGGGTGCGGCTAGAGACGGCACGGCTCGCCGCAGCGATATTCCGCGATGCTGGCCCGTTTGTCCGCCCGCCAGATCAGTTGGCCAGAGAGCTGTTTTCCAGCGTGCTCAGCCCGCACTCCGCCGCGGCGATCGCAGCCGCTCCCGGCGAGCGCACGGCGATGGCGACCGTGTTCATGTTGCCCGAATTTCAGTGGAGGTAAGCATGTCCGATCACCCTGAGGGCAACGACCCGACCTTGACCCGCACCACCGCCGCCGCTCGCGAGGGCTGCCAGGAATCCCGGCTTTTGGTGTCGCGGCGCTCCATGCTGGGCATCACGGCGGGCCTGTTCTCATCGGCCTTTTTGCCCGATCTCGCGTCCGCGGCGGTCAATGGCGAGGCCCGCTTCCTGGTCGTCATCCTGCGCGGCGGCATGGACGGGCTCAACATGATGGTGCCCAAGCTTGACCCGCTCTACGCCTCCAAGCGTCGGCATCTAGCGATCCCGTTCAGCTCGACGCTGTCGCTGGGGTCTGACTTTGGCTTGCACCCCGGCCTCGCGGGGCTCCACGCCATGTATGGGGCGGGCGATGTGGCGCTCATCCCGGCAGCCGGCATTCCGCTCAAGAACCGCTCGCACTTTGATTGCCAGGACAACTTGGAAAACGGCCTGCCGCGCAATGTCACCAACGCCACCGGTTGGCTCAATCGGCTGTTGAGCGCCCTGCCCGCCGGCGATCCGATCAAGACGCGGCGCGGCATCGAGATCGGCGACAAGCCCTTCATCTTGAGTGGCCCCGAACCGGTCCTGGGCTGGTCACCAACCTGGTTTGAGAAAGCCTCGCCAGAGTATCGCAACGCGGTGACAGGGCTCTACAGCCGCACCTCGTGGCCCCTTTATGGTGCCCTCACCCGCGGTCTGCAGGCGGACGCCATGGCGCTCGCATCAGGGGCGGGCAACGGCAACCTCAGCCCCTTGCGGCAAGGCTTCATCGGCGCCGGTCGCTTGATGCGCCAGGCGAGCGGTCCGCGCATCGCCGTGTTGTCAATCGATGGCTGGGACACCCATTCCGATCAAGGCGCGCTGACCGGCGAGTTCAACGGTCGGCTACGCGAGCTTGACCAAGCCCTCGGCGATCTCAAGCGCGAACTTGGCACCGCCTGGGCAAAGACCGTGTGCGCCATCGTCACCGAGTTCGGCCGCACCGTCGACGTCAATGGCGACAATGGCACCGACCACGGCATCGCAACGGTTGCCACCCTGGTCGGCGGCGCGGTGCGCGGCGGCATCAAGGGTGACTGGCCGGGCCTTGCCACCCACCAGCTCTATGAAGGCCGCGACCTCAAGCCAACGGTGGATTTGCGCGCCGTCTTCAAGGGCGTGCTGCGCGACCATTTGGGCGTGGCGCCCGCGATCCTGGAGACGACCGTGTTTCCCTCAAGCCTCTTAGCACCCCCACTCTCCGGCCTCGTGAAGTCGCCCCAACCCACCTCAAGCGCCCAACGCGTCGCAACCGCTCCGCCACCGGATGAACGCCGCCCCTCGCCAATCGCCGCCTATCGCCGGCAAGTTCAAGCAAGCTTGTAAGCGGGCGGCGCGGACAAGGGAATTGGAGGGACGCGTCCGTCACGGCCCGACAAAGGTCATGCGCACGCCGTCATAGACGAGCTTCAGGGACACAATGAATAGCACGCTATAGATGAGCGTGAAGAACAGTCGCGCAGGCACGCGCTTGACGAGCCAGCCACCGAACATCGTGGACACGATGGCAAGCGGCAACAGAACCGCAGATGTCGTCAGGTTTGTTGGGTTCAATTGACCCAGCGCGAAGAACGGCGCGACCTTGATGACGTTGATATAGGCGAAGAACATCGTCAGCGTGCCCGCGAACACCTCTTTGGAGATGCGTTGCGGCAACAAATACACCTGCAACGGTGGGCCGCCCACGTGACTGATGAACGACGTGAAGCCTGAAATCACCCCCCAGAACGACCCTTTGACCCAATTAGGCTCCTTGGGCGGGCCTTGCGTGGTCGTGCCGCGCCAGCTGCGCCAGGCGTGGTCCAAGGTGAACATCAGCCCGATGGACCCAACCATCAGACGGATGTGGCCATCCTCCACGATCGAGGCGGTCAGATAGCCGATCACCGTGCCCGCCGTGCCGGCCGGGATCAGGATCATCAGGTTTTTCTTGTGCCAGATCTTGCGCCAAATGACGACGGCGACCGCATCCATGGCCAACAGGATGGGCAGCATGATGCCCGCCGCCTGCATGGTGGGGATGGCGAGCGACAGCAAGGGCAGCGCCAACAGCGAAAGCGATCCGCCAAAGCCGCCCTTGGAGAGCCCCACGAGGGCCACGGCTGGGATGGCGGCGGCATAGAACCAGGGGTCGGTGATCATGATCCCCGCGATGTGATGTGATCAGGCCAACGCACCGTGGACCGCCAACCGCGTCCTGACAAGCGCCAGGAGACGGCAAACCACGCGCGCAGCGCGCACGTGAGCCATGCGCTGGAAAAAAGCGGCTGGCTTAGCGCCCCGTCACGACGACCGCCAGCACCGCCACTGCCGTGCCGGAGAACCGATCAGTGCGCATGGTGCCATAGGGCGCGGTGGCGCCGAAGCCCTTGGCGAGCGTCTGGGTGGGCGTGTTGATCAGCGCGGGCAGGCTCTCGAAGCTTGGCCGTTCAAGCTTGGCGAACGCCTTGGTCCGCGTGGTGGCGGAGCCGTCGAGCATCTGTGCCGACGCGCCGACTTCCAGCGGCGAGGTAAACGTCGCCAGCGGCTCGGTGGGCGCGCCCGCGCGGGCCGACCGCTCCAACGCACCGCCCTGGGTGGGCGCGACCGACGCGGTGGTTGACGGCGGCGGAGCGACGGTGGCCGGCATGGGCGGCAAAGCGACCCGGCCCGCAGGCGAAGCGACCGTGCCAGCGGCCGGTGCCGCGGCTGGGGCGGCGGCGATCGGCAGCGGCGGGATCGGCGCGGCCGGCGGTGGCGCCAAGGCGGCGACCACGGACGAGGCCGGTCGCGACTGCGGCAAGGGAATGCCCGGTGCGGGCTGCAAGCGCGCGACGGTGGCCGGCGCGGCGAGCGCGGGGGAGGTGACGGCCGGCGGTTCGGCGGCGGCAAAGCCAAGCGCGGTCGGCGCCGGCGGACGCGCGGGCGGCAGCGGCGCGTTGGGCTCGGCGCGCGCGGTGGCCGCCGTCTGCGGCAGAGCGTTCGGCGTCCCGCTCGGCGCGGCCAACGGCGCGTTCGGCGGCATCTCCAATCCATTCGGCCCGGTCACCCAGCCCGGCGGTAAGGCAGCAAGCCGCGAGGGCCGCTCGGGCGCGGGCGTCGGCACCGCCACACCGGCCACGATGGTCGGCGCCGGGGCGGGCGCGGGCGCCTCATCGACCGCGGCGGGCGCGCTGGCAGCCGGCGGTGCGGCGGCCAAAGCGGGTTCAGGCGCCGGCCGCTGACGCGGTGCGGCAGGTGGCGGCGCGGGCAAATCAGCCGCGCGAGCGGGAGCCTCCGGTACGGCCGCGAGCGTCAAAGGCCGTCCTGCGGGCGCAGCTGGCACGGCGGCGGCAGGCGCAGCTGGCGCGGCCGCCACGGCGACCGGCGGCTCCGGACGCGCCGGTGTGGCGGCCGGCGCAGGGGTCCCGGCTGGGACCGGCCCTTGTCGCAATTCCTGTTGGCGGCGGGCGGGAGCGGCCGGCGGCGTTTCCGTCGCGCCCTCCTCATCCTCGTCGGCCCCTCCGCCAAACAGCATGGCGAG
>CALSBD010000171.1:0-6937 GCA_943373055.1 Rhizobium sp. Q54 | reverse complement strand
GTCCCGTTTGTCACGGGCAGGCGAGGTTCACTTCGGATCCCTGTACGCGCCATCAAATCGACTCGATCAGTTTTGGAGCCGGGCGTGTAACACTTTTTTGAATGTCGCCGTGTCTAGGCATCTTTACAATGCGTGAAATGCCGCGATTGGGTCGCAATTGGTGCTGCAGCCCCCGCGCAGGGTCACTACGAACTGGTAGAAATGCCAGTTTACAGCGAAAAAATTCGCGTGTTTGGAGCCGCGAACACGTCCCGTTGGGGCGGGTTTGATGCACGGCGCCGCGGGAGGTCGGTGACGTTGACGGTCCGTCTAGCGCCAACCGCGGCGGGCTCGCGCGGCTGTCAGTGTGTTCTTCATGAGACAGGCGATCGTCATCGGGCCCACGCCTTTAGGCACCGGCGTGAGAGCGCCGGCGACGGCTTTGGCGGCCTCGGTATCGACGTCTCCGACGAGTTTGCCGGTGTCGAGCCGGTTGATGCCGACGTCAATAACGGTGGCGCCGGGCTTGAGCCAATCGGCCTTGACGAAGTGCGGCCGGCCGACCGCGGCCACCACGATATCGGCGCTACGCACCACAGACGGCAGGTCGCGCGTGCGCGAATGGGCAATCGTCACGGTCGCGTTGGCTTGCAACAAAAGCTGCGCCATCGGCTTGCCGACGATGTTAGAGCGGCCAATGACGACCGCGGGGAGGCCGGCCAGCGACGGGTGGACCGTGTTGAGGAGGATCATCGACCCCAGCGGCGTGCACGGCACCAGCGCCTCGCGCCCACCGGACAGGCGACCCACATTCACCGGGTGAAAACCGTCGACGTCCTTGGCCGGATCGATCGCGTCAATAATCGTGTCAGCATCAATGTGAGACGGCAGTGGCAACTGCACCAGGATGCCGTCGACCCGATCATCGGCATTAAGCTCGGCGACTTTGGCGAGGAGCTCGCCTTGCGTGGTGGTTGCCGGCAGGCGATCAACGCGCGAGAACATGCCGGTCTCGGCGGCCTGCTTTTCCTTCGAGCCGACATAGACCTGGCTGGCCTGGTCCTCGCCGACTAGGACAGCCACCAAGCCAGGCACTGCGCCGTGGCGCGCCTTCAGCGCGGCGACCTCGGCCTTCACCTCGGCCCGCACGGCGGCGGCAACGGCAGCTCCATCGATCAGTTGAGCGGTCATGCGTGCGTATCCCCGTGGCGTCCCCGATCGGCTGAGCGCATAGATCATGTTGCTGCTCAGGGGAAGCCCGATGCTGCGATCAAAGCGACCGATGTTGCGATCGATGCGGCTTTGCTCCTCGCGGGGGGCGTGACGGTGCCGGCCGGCGCGTGATAGATCGCGCGAAAAGGGGATAAACCATGTACCTGTCACTTCAGGGCAAAGTCGCGCTGATCATGGGGGCGGGCTCGATCGGTCCGGGCTGGGGCAATGGCAAGGCGACCGCGGTGACCTTCGCGCGGGCGGGAGCGGTGGTCGCGTGCGCGGATCGCGCGTTGGCGGCGGCGGAAGAGACCGCCGGGCTCATCCTCGCGGACGGCGGGCAGGCGATCGCGCTGTCGTGCGATGTGGCCGATGGCGATCAGATCAACGCAACGGTGGAGGCGGTGCGGGCCCGGTATGGGCGCATCGATGTGCTCGACAACAATGTCGGCATCGCCGAGCACGGCGGCGTCCTGGAGGTGAGCCCGGAGGCCTGGGACCGGACCTTCACGGTCAATGTCCGTTCGGCTTACCTCGCCATGCGGGCGGTTCTGCCGGGCATGATCGCGAACGGGGGCGGTGCGATTGTCAACATCTCCTCCATCGCGGCGCACCGGGCGATTGGCGTGCCGTTCGCCGCTTATTCCGCCTCGAAGGCGGCCCTCAGCCACCTCACCCGCACCACGGCCATCGAAGTGGCGCGCCACAACGTACGCGTCAACGCCGTGGTCCCCGGGCTCATGAAAACCCCCATGGTCGAGACGGGACCCGGCTTCGCCGCCGCCTATTCGAAAGGCGACATCGAGAAGATGTGGGCAGCGCGCGACGCGCAGGTGCCGCTCGGCCATATGGGCGACGCGTTCGACGTGGCCAACGCCGCGCTGTTCTTGTGCTGCGACGCGGCGCGCTACATCACCGGCCATGAGCTGGTCGTCGACGGCGGCATCACCCTCAAGACCGGTGCGTGAGCCAACCGGCGCGGCTCATCGGGATCAGGCGGTCGGGATCACGCGGTCGGGATCACGCGGTCGGGATCAAATTGAGCGCGGCGTACTGGATGAGGATGACGGTCTTGGCGTCGATAATGCGGCCGTCCTTGATCATGGCGAGCGCTTCCGCAAGGCTGAGCTCGAACGTCTCGATATCCTCGCCTTCGTCCGCCACCCCACCACCGGCCGCCACGCGGTCCTTGGGCGCATAGCGGGCAACGAAAAAGCTCAGTCGCTCCGTCACCGACCCCGGGCTCATGAACAGGTCGAAGACGCGCGTGACATCGCGGAGGCGAAAGCCGGTCTCCTCCTCGGTCTCCGCGCGGATGCGCTCTTCCGGTGTCGCTTCATCCAGCAGGCCGGCGGGGGTCTCCACCAGAAGATCGTGGTGTCCCTTCACATAGGCGGGGAAGCGCAGCTGGCGGGTGAGCACGATGGTGCGCCGGTCGGGATCATAAAGAAGCACGGTCGCCCCATCGCCGCGATCATAGGTCTCCCGGGTCAGCGTACGCCACACGCCGTCGGAGCCCAAATAGTCAAACCGGGTTTTGCGCAGCACGGCCCAGTCGTCCGACAAGGTCTCCACGGTGTCGATGCGGATGCGGTCAATGAGGGACATGGGGCAAAATCCGGTGAAAGCGTGCAGACAGCTTGATCATTCAGGCACAAACGTGCAGAGTCAATGAAATTCGTGCATAAAGGTGATCCATGTTGGCAAGCCAACGCAAGGCGGAGCTGGTGTCGCGCCTCCAGCGCGAGGGGCGGCTGATCGCCAAGGAAGTCGCCGACGCGCTCGCGGTCTCGGAAGACACCATCCGGCGGGACCTGCGCGAGCTGGCGGCCGAGGGGCGGTTGCAGCGCGTGCATGGCGGGGCGTTGCCAACCTCACCTGCCGTGGCCGGCTTTGTGGATCGCCAAGCAATGGGCCATGCGGGCAAGGCCGCCATTGGCCGCGCCGCGGCCGCGCGGGTGCGGCCGGGATCGTTGATCCTGATTGATGGCGGCACGACGGCCCTGCAGGTGGCGCGTCACCTGCCGCGCGAGCTCACCGCGACGGTGGTGACGCACAGCCCCCACGTGGCGATGGAACTCAGCGGTCATGGCGGGCTTGAGGTCATCCTTCTGGGTGGCGTTTTGTTTCGCCACTCCATGGTGACCATGGGTGTTCAGACCCTCGAGGAGGTGCGCCGCTTGAAGGTTGATCTGTTCTTCCTCGGGGTGACCGGCGTGCATCCGGCGGCTGGGCTGACCACCGGGCACCATCAAGACGCGGTGGTGAAGGCGGCGATGGCGGAACAGGCGGCCGAGACGGTCGTGCTCGCCTCGGCTGAGAAGATCGGTGCCGCCTCGCCCTACCTCGTTTTGCCGGCGGCGGCCGCCTCTGTCCTCATCACCGACCACCGAGGCGCTGCGGATGTCCTCGATCCAATCGCGGATCTGGGCGTCGAGATCGCCCGCGTGACGGTCTGAGATCTTTGCAAGGGGGGCCATCGCGCCCCGTCGCCACTTGAAAGCGTGATGCGATGAGGCCGACGCGCATCGCCCTCCGCTCTCTGTGTCTTCGCAGGCTCGTTTGTGAAAGACCGTTTGGTCTAGCCGGCCCGCCACGCCGTCACGAAGGCCGCCGCGCGGGTGGCGACCTCGTCGGCGGATAGGCCGGGCTTATAAAGCGAGGAGCCAAGACCGAAGCCGGCCGCGCCGGCCGCGCGATAGATCGCCATGGTGGCAGGCTCTATGCCGCCCACGGGCAGGATCTCGGTGCCCTTGGGCAATACGGCCAGCATCGCCTTGACGACCGAGGGGGTGATCAACTCGGCCGGGAACGCCTTAAGCGCGCGGGCGCCCGCGGCCAGCGCGGCGAAGGCCTCGGTGGGCGTGGCAATGCCGGGCACACATTCGCACCCGCGCGCATGAGCGGCGCGAATGACGGTGGTGTCGGCATGCGGCATCACGATCAACTGGCCACCGGCGGCCACCACGTGATCAACCGCCTCAACGGATAAAACGGTTCCCGCGCCAATGAGCGCGCGATCGCCGACCGCGCGGTTGAGCGCGGCGATCGAATCAAACGGGTGCGGCGAGTTGAGCGGCACCTCAATGAGCTTGAAGCCAGCCTCGACCAGGGCCTCGCCAAGGGCGACCACCTCATCAGGGCGCACGCCGCGCAAAATGGCCACGAGCGGCAGGGCCGCCATCGCCTCGGTCCAGGTCAATGCCATGTTGGAATGTCCTCTCACACCGTGCCGGTCTTGACCGCAATCGCCCACAGACCGTGCGCGCCGGCATCCTCGTCCGCGGTCTCCACTTGAAGCCCGAGGCGCGCGAACGCCTGGGTGTAGAGCGTGACCAGCGCCCCGCCACCGACCAGGATCGGCGCGCCCATCACGCCGCCCCAATGGGCAATTGCCTGGCGCCCCTCTTTCAGTTCCGCGCCGATCAACAGACCCGACAAGTAGCCCGACAGCTGGTCCGCCGGCAGCTCACCAAACAGACCGCGCGCGCGGGCGGAAAACAACGATTGCAAGGTGCCCGGCCCGTCGGGCGACAGCGCCTCGTCAAGCCCGCGCTCGAAGCCATCGGCCGCTGGGGCGATCTCGGAGCCCGGCATCAAGCGCCCCAAGATTGAGTGCCGGCGCATCACGTCGAACACCTCGCCGGTCATGAAGGTGGTGAAGCGCGCCATGCGGCCTTCCGCGTCCAGCCAGACCCACTTGGAATGGGTGCCGGGCAACACGACGAGCCGGTTTGAGAGCGGCCCCAAGCCGACAATCTGGGTCTCCTCGCCGCGCATCACCTCCGGCGCGGCAATACCGTTGCGCCAAGCGACCCCGGGCACGATGTAGGCTTGCGCGACGCTGGGGACGGCGGTCAACGCGCCGGCAAGCGATGCGGCATCGGCGGGGCAAGCGGCATAGGGGGCCTCGACCCAGCCTTGGCGCGAGCCGATCATGCCGGCCATCAAGATCGGCGCCTGAGGCGCCTCGGCGCGCCAATCACCAATCGCATCGTCCAAGGCGGTGGCGAACTGGCCACCCTCCACCTTCATAATGCCGCGGTCGGCGCGGCGGCGCGCGATGATGCCGCCATCGCGGCCAAAGCGGAACGCGCGTAGCGACGTGGTGCCCCAGTCGAGCCCGATCAATGCCGTCTCGGCCATGCCCGCGCCCCCTCCCCTCATGGTGTTCGTTGGGCGCTATTCATCGGCTCCCGCATCGGCCTTCGTCAATGGCACTGTGGCGCGTCGCGGGCGCTTTCCAAAAGCGTGTGAACGGCCTTGAAGCCGTTGACCGCACGGCGCAATCGGGGTCCACTGACGACAACGACGCTTCAGACGTCCCTTGGAGGAAATCCCCATGTTCGGCACCATGCAGCATTGGCCGCTGCTCGCGCACAAGATCCTTGACCATGCCGCCATCCAGCATCCCAACCGGGCGGTGATCTCGCGCTCGGTGGAGGGCCCGATCCACCGCACCACCTATGGCGCCATGCACAAGCGCTCGCGTCAGGTGGCCAAGCGCCTCACTGAAGACGGCATCAAGCTTGGCGATCGGGTGGCGACACTGGCTTGGAACACCTGGCGGCACATGGAGGTGTGGTACGGGCTTTTGGGCATTGGGGCGATCTATCACACGGTCAATCCGCGGCTGTTTCCCGATCAAATCGCCTGGATCATCAATGACGCGGCCGATCGGATGCTGTTTGTCGACCTCACCTTCGTGCCGCTGATCGAAAAGCTGATGCCCGCGCTGCCGACGATCGAAAAGGTGGTGATTCTCACCGACGCGGCGCATATGCCCGCCACCTCGATCCCCAATGCGGTCGCCTATGAGAGCTATATCGCCGAGGTGGATGATGAGTTTGCCTGGGCGGAGTTCGACGAGAACACCGCGGCGGGCATGTGCTACACGTCGGGCACCACCGGCAATCCCAAGGGCGTCGTTTACTCGCACCGCTCCAATGTGCTGCACGCTTGGATGGCGGCAACGCCGGACATGCTGGGCATATCGGCCAAGGACGTGGTGATGCCGGTCGTGCCGCTATTTCACGCCAATGGCTGGTCACTCGCCTTCACCGCCCCTCTCACGGGTGCCGCCCTCGTCATGCCGGGCGCGAAGCTCGATGGGGCGTCGGTGCATGAACTCTTGGAGGCTGAGAAGGTCACGTTGACGGCGGCGGTGCCGACCGTGTGGCTGATGCTGTTGTCGCATCTGGAACAGTCCGGCGGCACGCTCTCCAGCCTCAAGCGGGTGGTGATCGGCGGGTCGGCTTGCCCGCGCGCCATCACGCAGAAATTCCAGGAGACCTATGGCGTGGAAGTGGCGCATGCCTGGGGCATGACGGAGATGTCGCCGCTCGGCACCGTGTGCGCCATGAAGCCGGAGACCGCCGATCTCACCGGCGATAAGCGGCTTGATTTGCAGATGAAGCAAGGCATCCCGCCGTTTGGCGTGGAAATGAAGATCACCGACGACGCCAACACGGCGCTGCCGTGGAACGGCACGGTGTTCGGCCGGCTCAAAGTGCGCGGCCCGGCGGTTGCGGCAAGCTACTTCAAGGGGATGGGCGCCGAGCAGTTCGACGCTGAGGGCTGGTTCGACACCGGCGACGTCGCCACCATCGATGCCAATGGCTACATGCAAATCACCGACCGGGCCAAGGACGTCATCAAGTCGGGCGGTGAGTGGATTTCCTCCATCGACCTGGAAAACCTGGCGATCGGCCACCCCGATGTGGCCGAGGCGGCGGTGATCGGCATC
>CALSBD010000170.1:0-6961 GCA_943373055.1 Rhizobium sp. Q54 | reverse complement strand
GAGCCCGGCGCCGAGCACGGCCTCAAGACCCGGCACCTCGCCGAAAAACAGATAACCAAACCACGCCGCCCAGGGAAACGCGGTGTATTCCAACACGCCGAGCTTGGCGGCCTTGGCGCGCGAAAAGCCCCAGGCCATGAACACCTGAGCGAAGGTGCCGAGCGCGCCGGCAAGCGCGAAATTCCACCAGCTCGCGTCCAGCACCGGCCGCCAGCCAAACACGGCGAGCGGCGAGACCAGGACGAAGGCGACGCCCGTCTGCAGGAAAACGAGCACGAACACGGTGTCGTAGGCCGACTGCTTGCGCAACAGCACATTGGCGAGCGCGTAGAGGATCGCAGCCGACAGCGCCGCGATGATGCCGGACGCATCCGTGACCGTCCCGCCATCGCCCATGCGACCGCCGACGATGACAATCACCCCGACAAAGCCGATGCCGATGGCGGCCCAGATGCGCGGGGCGACATGCTCTTTCAACAGAAGCCGCCCCCACAACGCCATGAAGAGCGGTGCCAGGAACGTGATGGCGATCACCTCGGCGAGCGGCAACACCGAGACCGCATAGAAGAAGGACAGCGCGGTGGACACCACCACAATGCCGCGCAGACCATTGGCCTTGAGCGACTGGGCGGTGATGCGATGGCCCGTCCACAGCGTCCAAATGACGAGCGGCACCGCGAAGGTGAAGCCGAACGCATAGCGAAGCGCGACCACTTGGGTCGTCAAATAATGCGCCGTCTCGGCCTTCACGACCGCATCCATCAAAGTGAAAGCGGCGACCGCCAACAGCACCGAGAGGACCGGCAGGATGGAAGCCTCATCGCGCGGGGTCATGGCACGACCCCGGCAGCATTGAGGGCCTTGGTGTAGCAATACTCCCACGCGTCGGTGGCATCGGCCAAGAAGCGCACCACCGGCTGGCGCACGAAACCGGCTTTTTCATAGAACCGGTGGCCGGCGGCAAAGCGCGTATCCGTCCACAGCCGTAGCTCATTCGCGCCCGCATCCCGCGCCGTGTCGACCGCGCGGGATAACAGCGCCTGGGCAAGGCCGGTGCCGCGTAAGGCGTGGGCGAGATAGACTTTGAACAGCTCGTGGGTCTCAGCCCGATCGGTCGGGCAAACGGCGAGCGAGCCGGCCACAATCCCATCGACCTCGACCACCCAGAAAGCACCGCGCTTTTTGCCCACATAGTGATCGTGCGGGGCGGCGAGCTCGGGAAACTCGGCGGCGACAAACGGCGCGTTGGGATAATCGGCGAACACGCGCGCGATCAGCCGCGCAAGGCCAGGGCCATCGGCGTTTTCAACGGGGCGAATAAGCGGGCGGGCGGACGACGACATGGAACACTCAAAGCGCAGACGGCGTTGAGTGGCACGCGCCCCCCGCGGATGCAACGGCGCTCGGCGCATGGGGCCCCATCGCCCCTTGCGGGAGCGGTTGTCTTACGGCGTGCAGTCCGTGACGCTTGACGGCGGGGGGCGTGGTCCGGCATCCCACCGGGGCGTGGCAGGCGCGGAAGACAAAACAAGCCATCGCGGGAGGTGCCTCATGCCCGGTGTCGTTGTCGTCGGTTCCATCAATGTTGATCTCGTGGCGACCACGGCGCGGTTTCCCGGGCCGGGCGAAACCGTGCCGGGCACGGACTTTCAGCGCTTCGCGGGCGGCAAAGGCGCCAACCACGCGATGTCGGCGGCGCGCATGGGTGGCGCGCCGCGGCTCATTGGCGCGGTGGGCGATGACCCGTTCGGCGTGGAGATGCGCGCCGGGCTCGCCGCGGGCGGGGTGGACGTGAGCGCGGTGCGCACGGTGGCCGGCACCCCCACGGGCACCGCCGTGATCACGATCGCGCAGGCCGAAAACATGATCATCGTGATCCCTGGCGCCAATGGCACGGTCTCGCCCGACGATGTCGCGGGCGCGCGACTTGAGCCGGGCGACGTGGTGCTCACCCAGTTCGAGGTGCCCACCGCCACCGTGGAGGCAACGCTGAAGCAGGCGCGGGCGGCCGGCGCCATCGCCGCACTCAACGCCGTACCGGTGATCGACGCGGCCAAAGGCCTGTTGCCGCTTGTTGATCTTCTGATCGTCAACGAGCACGAGCTCGCCCTGCTGTCAGGCGAGACGGTCGATGCTGGCCGGCCCAGCTCGGTGATTGCCGCGGCACGGGCGATCACCGCGGGCGGCACGGGCCTGGTGCTCGTGACGCTGGGTCGCGCGGGGGCGATGGCAATCTCAGTGCGCGAGGTGGAGCACGTAGCGGGCCATGAGGTGACCGCTGTTGACACCACGGGCGCGGGCGACTGCTTTTGCGGCGCGTTCGCCGCGTCTCGCGCGGCCGGGCTGTCGATCGGCGACGCGCTCAAGCGGGCCAATGCGGCCGCCGCGCTCTCCGTCACGCGCCACGGCGCGACACCCTCCATGCCGACCGCTGCCGAGGTGGACGCCTTCCTCAAGCTCAAAGGTCTGTTCGGGTGAGTGAGGCACGCGTTGTTGTGGTCGGCGCGGGGCCAGCTGGCCTGGCCGCCGCCGATGTGATCGCCAGCGCGGGGCACGCGGTCGCCGTTTATGACCATATGCCCTCCCCGGCCCGCAAGTTCCTGTTGGCCGGCCGCGGCGGGCTTAATCTCACCCACTCGGAGCCACTGGAGCGCTTTGTCACCCGGTATGGCGCGGCGGCGCAGCGGCTGGCCCCAGCCGTCCACGCCTATCCGCCCGAGGCGCTGCGCGCCTTCGCGGCCACGCTCGGCGAGGAGACCTTCGTGGGATCGAGTGGGCGGGTGTTTCCCAAGTCGTTCAAGGCGTCGCCCCTGTTGCGCGCGTGGCTGCAGCGGCTCGGCGGACTTGGCGTGACGTTTCACCCGCGCCACCGACTGGTCGGCTTTGACGGCGCCGCAGGGCTCGTGATGGAGACCGCCGAGGGGGCGCGCATGACGCTCACGCCGGCCGCCACGGTGCTCGCCTTGGGCGGCGCGTCGTGGCCGCGCATGGGATCGGACGGCGGATTCGTCTCGCTGTTTCAGTCCGCCGGCATTGCCGTCACGCCGTTTGCACCCTCCAACATGGGGGTGGAAATCCCTTGGAGCGCGCATTTGATCGAGCGGTTCGCCGGCGCGCCGGTTAAGCGGGTGGCGCTGTCGATCGAGGGCGTGCATGCGCGCGGCGAGGCGATCATCACCCGCCGCGGGCTCGAAGGCGGCGCGGTCTATGCCGTATCAGCAGCGATCCGCGACGCGGTCGCGCGGGCGGGTCGCGCGCAGCTCGTCATCGACCTGCGGCCGGACTTGACCACCGCCGAGCTCGCCACCCGGCTCGCCAAGCCGCGCGGGCCGGCTTCGCTGTCGAATTTCTTGCGCAAGGCAGCCGGGCTGTCGCCGGTCGCCATTGGCCTCCTGCGCGAAGCGCATGGCAAGGCGATGCCACAGGGGGACGCGCTGGCCGCAGCGATCAAGGCCGTGGCGTTGACCGTGACCGGCGTGATGGGCCTGGAGCGCGCCATCTCGTCGGCCGGTGGCGTGGCGTGGGCGGCGGTCGACGACACCTATCAGCTCAAGGCCCGCCCAGGCACGTTCGTGGTGGGTGAGATGCTCGACTGGGAAGCCCCAACGGGGGGGTACTTGCTGCAGGCCGCGTTTTCCACCGGGCGGGCGGCGGGACAGGCGATCGTCGCGCGCCTCGCGGCAGCGTGATCGGCCACGCGGGCGCGATCATCGCATCAGGGGGGCGCGCGACATCGCGGCGCCTAGCATGGCCTGACGGGTTCGGTTATGGTCCGCCCGCTTTCAAGAGGCGACCCATGTCCGTGACACCGACCATCCCGACCGACACGACCAACGCAAAGGAAGCACCGTTTGGCTTCCGCACCGTGGCCATCACGGACAAGCAAGGCCTGGTCGACGACGTGTTCCACAAGGTCGCCGAGCGCTATGACCTGATGAACGACGTGATGTCGGGTGGGCTGCATCGGGTGTGGAAAGACGCCATGGTGGCCTGGCTGTCGCCGCCGCGCACCGCGCGCAAGCCGTTTCGCGTACTCGATATGGCCGGCGGCACCGGCGACATCGCCACCCGCATCGTCGATCGCGCCGACGGCAACGCCAAGGTAACGGTAAGCGACATCAATGCCTCGATGCTGGGCGTGGGGGCCGAGCGCGCCAAGAAGCGCGGGCTCGACGGCAAACTCGAGTTCATCGAGGCGAACGCCGAGGACCTGCCGTTTGAAAACGGCGCCTACGACGCCTACACGATCGCCTTCGGCATCCGCAACGTGCCGCGCATCGACGTGGCGCTGAAGGAGGCCTATCGCGTGCTGAAGCCGGGCGGGCGGTTCTTGTGTCTGGAGTTTTCCATGGTCGACGTGCCGGCGTTTGACCGGTTTTACGACACCTACTCGCTCAATGTGATCCCGGTGCTTGGCCGCATCTTCGCCGGCGATGGCGAGCCCTATCGCTATCTCGTCGAATCGATCCGCACGTTTCCCCACCAGGAGCGCTTCGCCAAGATGATCCGCGATGCCGGGTTCGAGCGGGTGGAATATCGCAATTTGACGGGCGGGATCGCCGCGATCCATTCGGGCTGGAAGATCTGACCTTGGCGCGCACCACCACGATTGGATCCCTCTGGCGCCTGGCGCGCGCTGGCTATGTGCTCATGCGCGAGGGCGTCGTGCGCGCCGCCGCGCCGCCCGATCCGCCGCCGCTGGGCCGGTTGGCGCTGGCGATCTCCAAGGTGGTGGAGCGCAAGGACAGCGCCACTGCCGAGCGCGACCGCGGGAGCCGCATTTCGCGCGCGCTCAATCGGCTGGGCCCGTCCTATGTGAAGCTCGGCCAGTTCCTCGCCACCCGGCCCGACGTGGTCGGCGACGCGGTGGCGCGCGACCTGGAACACCTGCAAGACCGCTTGCCGGCTTTTGACCTAGAGCGTGCCCGGGTGCTGATCGCCGAGGCACTCGGCAAGCCGGTTGACGACTTGTATCTCCAGCTCGACCCGGCGCTCTCGGCCGCGTCGATCGCCCAGGTGCACAAGGCGATCGTGGAAGGCCCGGACGGCGAGCACAAGGTGATGGCCGTCAAGGTGCTGCGGCCGGACGTGGAGGCGCGCTTTTTGCGCGATCTCGATGCGTTTTATGTCGCCGCCCGCCTGTTTGAGCGCTTCGTGCCTTCAGCCGAGCGGCTCCGGCCGCTGGCGATCGTTGATACGCTTGCCCGCTCGGTGCGCCTGGAGATGGACCTGCGCCTGGAAGCCGCCGCGCTGTCGGAGATGGCGGAGAACATCAAGGGCGACCCCGGCTTCCGCGTGCCCAGCGTCGACTGGGAGCGCACCGCCAAGACCGTTTTGACCCTGGAATGGATCGACGGACGCAAGCTCACCGACATGGACGGCCTGTTGGCCGACGGCATTGACCCGGTGGCGCTTGGCCGCAATGTCATCCAATCGTTCCTGCGCCACGCCATGCGCGACGGCTTCTTTCACGCCGACATGCACCCGGGCAATTTGTTCGTCGAACCGGACGGCACGCTGGTGGCGGTCGACTTCGGCATCATGGGGCGCATCTCGAAGGACGAACGGCGGTTTTTGGCCGAGATCCTGTTCGGCTTTATCCGGCGCAACTATCGCCGGGTGTCGGAGGTCCATTTTGAGGCGGGCTATGTGCCGCCGACCCAGGAGATCGACGTGTTCGCCCAGGCGCTGCGCGCGATCGGCGAGCCGCTGCACGGCCGCTCAGCCGCGCAAATCTCCATGGCGCACTTGCTGAAGCAGCTGTTCGACTACACTGACCTGTTCGAGATGCGCACACAGCCGCGCTTGATCATGCTGCAAAAGACCATGGTCGTCGTCGAAGGCGTGGCGCGCAATCTCGACCCGGATCTCAACATGTGGACGACCGCCGAACCGGTCGTGCGCGAGTGGATCGAAAAGAACCTCGGCCCGGCGGGCAAACTCTCCGAGGCCGCCGAAGGCGTGGGGTCGCTGGCCCGCCTCGTCAGCCAGATGCCGGTCGTGGCCGAGCGGGCAGAACGGGTGTCAGCGGATTTCGCCCGCATGGCTGAGGAGGGCTTGAGGCTCGATCCGGCGACGGTGGAGAGCTTGGCCCGGGCCCAAGCGCGGCGGGCGGTGTGGACCCGGGCAGCGGTGTGGGTCGCAGCGGCGGCGCTGGTGGCGATGGCGGTGGGGTGGTGAGCCACGTCCGGGCTTCGACCTGCACATGCGCTGTTCGATTTGATGGCGTCAGACCTGCGCTGCCCAATTTTGATTGCGCATTCTCTTTTCCAAGCGCCCGTGTCCAAGTCCTGGGAAAAATCTCTTTGGAATGAGCATCGGCATAAGAGAACGCCAAAGTGCAATTCAGTTAGACGGACACGCACTGTGCTGCTATCTCACTGTCATTGAATGATTTTTTCGAGAAACCGATGGCCACTTTTGCAGCCCGCTATAAGCCGCCGGTTTCTCGACGCGCCACTCGACCGTCAATCCAGCGCCCATCGGCAACACCATCAAGGCCTCTAGGCTGACCGTGTTGATACCACCGCACAGAAGGTCATCCAGACGCGACTAGGTAACGCCAAGGCGCCTCGCCGCCTCGGCCTGGGTAACATTCCACACTTGGACAGTCTCACTGATCGCCAACATAAGGTCAGAGCGAGCTTTCATGCGGGCAGCCTCAGCAGGCGTCTCCTCGATCGCATCCAATACGCTATTAAGGGATTGATCGGACGCCGCTTTTTCGCTCAGGTCACACCAGAGCAAACCGCGATTTCCCGTTCCAGGCAAAGACAGTTGAGATCATCCCCAGCGTTGCAACCCCCTCTCCCTGTCCCTCCCCCGCCAAGGGGGAGGGGACGTCTGAAGTTGGGTTGAGGAATGTGTAAGCCATTCAGACCAAACAACATTTAGTCAAGCGTCCCCTCCCCCCTCGCGGGGGAGGGACAGGGAGAGGGGGCGCCACGAGTAAAATCGGTTC
>CALSBD010000169.1:0-6964 GCA_943373055.1 Rhizobium sp. Q54 | reverse complement strand
CATCCCGCACTTCTATTTGTCGCTGGATTGCGAACTTGATGCACTGTTGGCGTTGCGCGAGCAGATCAATGCGGCCGCGCCCAAGGGCGCTGATGGCAAGCCGGCTTATAAGGTGTCCGTCAACGACATGGTGATCAAGGCTATGGCGATGGCACTTACCGCCGTGCCCGACGCCAATGCCACCTGGACCGAGACGGCCATGCTCAAGCACCGCCACGCCGACGTCGGTGTCGCGGTGTCAATCCCCGGCGGCCTGATCACACCCGTGATCCGCAAGGCGGAACTCAAGACCTTGTCAGCGATTTCCAACGAGATGAAGGACCTCGCCGCGCGGGCCAAGAACCGCAAGCTGAAGCCTGAGGAGTATCAAGGCGGCACCACGGCGGTCTCGAACCTCGGCATGTTCGGCATCAAGAACTTCTCCGCCGTCATCAACCCGCCGCACGCGACCATCCTTGCCGTCGGCGCGGGCGAAAAGCGACCGGTCGTCAAGTCCGACGGCTCGCTCGGCGTCGCGACCGTCATGTCGGTGACGCTGTCGACCGACCACCGCGCCGTCGACGGGGCGCTCGGCGCGGAACTGTTGTCGGCGTTCTAGGGGTACATTGAGCGGCCGATGGGGATGCTGGTGTGAGCGGCGCCGCGACCCCCCATCCGCCCCTACGGGGCACCTTCTCCCGCAAGGGGAGAAGGGGGATTCGAGGGTGGTGGGGCCAAAACGGCGCTACTGAGAGGTCTTCGCCTCAGTGTTGGTCTCCCCCTTCTCCCCTCGCGGGAGAAGGTGTCGCGAAGCGACGGATGAGGGGGCACGACACGTTCGACTCTAGAGGTCAATTTATGCCTCAAGACCGCCTCCCTCCAACCACCTTCGCTCGCAAGCTTCGCCGCGAAATGACCGAAGCCGAGCGGCGTCTTTGGTCCGCGTTGCGCGGGCGGCGATTTTCGGAGTTCAAGTTTCGCCGGCAGGTGCCGATCGGACCCTATATTGCTGATTTCTTGTGCTTCTCGCATAAGGTGATCGTCGAGGTTGATGGTGGCCAGCATTCGGAATCCGTCGCGGACGAAAAGCGTGACGCTTGGCTAAAAGCTCAAGGGTTTTTTGTTCTGCGATTTTGGAATGGCGAAGTCCTGCGGGACCGAACGTCCGTGTTCGACACCCTTTACGCGGAACTTGCCTTACGCTCCCTCTCATCCGGCCCTTCGGGCCACCTTCTCCCGCAAGGGGAGAAGGGGAGATGAGGCAACAGTTCATTTTGTCTCCCCCTTCTCCCCTTGCGGGAGGAGGTGTCGCCAAGCGACGGATGAGGGGGCTTCTCCAACCCATCACCCTCAAAACCAAGGATAACTCCCCATGAGCTACGACATCATCGTGATCGGTGGCGGGCCGGGCGGCTATGTGGCGGCGATCCGGGCGGCGCAGCTTGGGTTTAAGACGGCGGTCGTCGAGCGCGAGCATTTGGGCGGCATTTGTCTCAACTGGGGCTGCATCCCAACCAAGGCCTTGCTGCGCTCCGCGGAGATCTACCATTACGCCACCCACGCCAAGGACTATGGCCTGACGCTCAACGGCACCATGACGGTCGACCCGGCCGCGGTCGTCAAGCGCTCGCGTGGGGTGTCGGCGCAATTGAATGGCGGCGTCGGCTTTCTCCTGAAGAAGAATAAGGTCGACGTGATCTGGGGCGAGGCGAAGATCACCAAGGTGGGCGAAGTTGTCGTCGCCGCACCGACCAAGCCGGCCGTGCAGCCGCAAAACGCGGTTCCCAAGGGCGTGCTCGGCGCGGGGACCTATCAGGCAAAGAACATTATTGTCGCCACCGGCGCCCGCCCGCGCGTGCTGCCGGGCATTGAGCCCGACGGCAAGCTGATCTGGACCTATTTTGAAGCGATGGTGCCGCCCGCGATGCCCAAGTCGCTCATCGTGATGGGTTCGGGCGCAATCGGCATCGAGTTCGCCTCGTTCTATCGCACCATGGGTGCGGAAGTGACCGTCGTGGAGGTGATGCCGCAGGTCATGCCGGTGGAGGACGAAGAAATCGCCGCCCACGCCCGCAAGCGGTTCGAAAAGCAAGGCATGACGATCCTGACGTCCACCAAGGTGGTCCAGGTCGTCAAGGGCGCCGACAGCGTGACCGCCACGGTTGAGGACGAAAAGGGCAACCGCCGCGATATCACCGCAGAGCGAATGATTTCCGCCGTTGGCGTCGTCGGGAATGTGGAAGGCTTGGGGCTTGAGGCCCTCGGCGTCGCCATGGATCGCGGCACAATCGTCACCGACGGGCTCGGCCGCACCAATGTGGCCGGTGTCTTGGCGATTGGTGACGTCGCCGGCGCGCCGATGCTCGCCCACAAGGCTGAGCATGAGGGGGTTATCTGCGTGGAGACCATCAAGGGTCTGCACACCCATCCCATGGACAAGCGCAAGATCCCCGGCTGCACCTATTGCCACCCCCAGGTCGCCTCGGTCGGCCTGACGGAGAAGAAGGCGAAGGAAGCCGGCTACGAGGTCCGTGTCGGTCGTTTCCCCTTCATGGGCAACGGCAAGGCGATCGCGCTTGGCGAACCGGAAGGTCTCGTCAAGGTCGTGTTCGACAAAAAGACCGGCCAACTGTTGGGCGCGCATATGGTGGGCGCCGAAGTGACCGAGCTGATCCAAGGCTATGTGGTCGCCATGACGTTGGAGACGACCGAGGAAGACCTGATGCACACCGTCTTCCCGCACCCCACATTGAGTGAAATGATGCATGAGGCGGTGCTGGATGCCTATGGGCGGGTGATTCACACCTAACGTTCAAAGCGCCGGTAAGAGGGGCGGGGGCATGGGCAATCCCAAATACTGGATCATCCTCGTCGTGTTGATCGCCATTGTCGGCCTTGCCGCCGTTTTGGTGCCTTCCTTCGGCCAAGCCCTCGCCGCGCTCGGCGCGATCATCTTCATTGGTGGCGCGATTTTCCTTTATTTCGCCAACGGGTAAGGGGTCTGAGATGGACGCAAAGTCAGTTTTGCTGTGGGTGGTGATCGGGTTGCTCGCCGGCTGGCTTGCCAGTTTCGTGGTCGGCGGCGGCGGGCTATTTCGCTACATTGTCACCGGCCTCATCGGTTCGATTGTCGGCGGCTTTCTGTTCCAGCGGTTTAACTGGTCGCTGGGCATCTCCAATGGCTTTATCGAACAAGTGTTGATCTCGGCGATCGGCGCGATCGTCGTGGTCCTGGCAGCCCGGCTGATCGCCTGAGAGGCCCCATGGACGCGACCCAATACGCCTTCCTGGCAACCCCATCGGTCGGCTTTTTCTCGATGCTGTTGATCGGCGTCCTGGCCGGCTGGTTCGCCGAGCGGCTGACCGGGTCCGACCACGGCCTGTTGACCAACCTGTTTGTGGGCATCGCGGGCGCCTTCGTCGGCGGCAAGCTGGCTGAGCTAGTCGACATCGAGGTGTTCGGCTTCTTCCGCACCCTCATCTGGTCGGCGATTGGTGCGGTGATCATCCTGACCGTGTGGCGCCAGCTCACCGGGGCCAAGCGGGCAGATCGGTAAGCCGTCGGCTGTGTGATTTTATCTGGAGCCTGCGACCATTTACGCCCAAGCGCTATCTTGACCCAAGCCACCGAGAGGACGACATCACCCGCCATGGTCACCCTTCTCGACACCTCCAAGTCGCCGGGCTCTCAGCCCAAAGCCCGCCATCCGGAAAAGGCGCATCGGCCCGATCAGCCGGTCCTGCGCAAACCCGAGTGGATCCGCGTGCGCGCGCCGTCCTCGCCCGTCTTCAAGGAGACGAATGCGATCGTGCGCGAGAACAAGCTTGTGACGGTGTGCGAGGAGGCCGGCTGCCCCAATATTGGCGAGTGCTGGTCGAAGAAGCACGCCACCTTCATGATCATGGGCGACACGTGTACGCGCGCCTGTGCGTTTTGCAACGTGAAGACCGGCATGCCGGGCGCGCTCGATGTCAACGAGCCCGAAAGTGTCGCCATCGCGGTGGAAAAGCTCGGTCTTGAGCACGTCGTCATCACCTCGGTCGACCGCGATGATCTGGAAGACGGCGGCGCGGCGCACTTTGCCGCCGTGATTAGCGCCATCCGGGCCCGCTCGCCCAAGACGACGATTGAGATCCTCACACCGGATTTCCTGCGCAAGCCCGGCGCGCTCGAAGTGGTGGTCGCCGCGCGGCCTGATGTGTTCAACCACAATTTGGAGACCGTGCCGTCGAAGTATCTCAAAGTTCGGCCCGGTGCGCGCTACTTCCACTCCATTCGCCTGTTGCAGCGGGTCAAGGAGATTGATCCCTCTATCTTCACGAAGTCGGGCATCATGGTTGGGCTCGGCGAGGAGCGCAACGAGGTGCTCCAGCTGATGGATGACCTGCGCTCGGCGGAGGTCGACTTCATCACGATCGGCCAGTATCTGCAGCCGACCCGCAAGCACCATCCGGTGCTGGCCTTCATCACACCCGACGAATTCAAGTCGTACGAGACAATCGCCTACGCCAAGGGCTTCTTGATGGTGTCGGCGAGCCCGTTGACGCGCTCTTCACACCATGCGGGCGATGATTTTGCCCGCCTCAAGGCGGCGCGCGCGGCCCGGGGCGCTTGAGGCGCGGGGATCAGCGATCCGCCGATCTTGCCGAACCGCATCGCCGGCTCAATATGTAACCCAGAAGACCCGCGTATCGTCGTGGGTCGTGACGTGATCGCCATCATGCCGCATTTCAAGACCGTGCATCGGGTTCGCCATTCGGCTGCAGACATGTTCGACCTTGTTGCCGACGTCGAGCGCTACCCGCAGTTCGTGCCGCTGTGCCAGGCCTTGAAGGTGCGGGGCCGGCAAACACTTGAGGACGGTCGCGAGATCCTGATCGCCGACATGACGGTCGCCTATAAGCTGTTCCGCGAGACCTTCACCAGCCGCGTCACGCTGTCGCGGGCGGATAACGCGATCTTCGTGGAGTATCTGGACGGCCCCTTCCGCCAGATGGAAAACCGGTGGACCTTTAAGCCAATTGCCGAGAAGTCGTGCGATGTCGGTTTCGAGATCACCTATGAGTTCCGCTCGGCCACCTTGGGCGCCTTGATGGGCGTGATGTTCGACAAGGCGTTCCGCAAATTCTCCACGGCGTTCGAGGCGCGTGCCGACGCCGTTTATGGCGTCGCGTGAGCGCGGCGGGCGGGCAGTGGTGCGGCGGATCTCGACCGTCCATACCCCATTAACCATGGTGCGCGATTGGGCGCGTGAGTTCACCAGCCCTTAGGTCCCGTTCGGTGATTTTGCCGATGACGGACCAAAGGGTGGATTTTCATGACGTCGATCGATCCCGCTTCTCATCTGGCTCAGCGCGCCTCCGGGCGTGCCGAAGTGTGGGCCTTCTCGGCCACGCTGTTTCTCTCCGCGTTCCTTCTGTTCGCGATCCAACCCATCTTCGCCAAGATGGTGCTGCCCACGCTGGGCGGCGCGCCGGGCGTGTGGTCTGTGGCCATGGTCTTCTTCCAGACCGTGCTGCTCGCCGGCTATGGCTATGCGCACTTCTTGTCGTCGAAGCTGCCGAGCCGCGTCGCGGTGATCGTGCACCTCGCTGTCTTCACGGTGGCGGTGTTCTTCCTGCCGTTCGGTGTCACCACGCTGTTGGGCCGTCCGCCGGCCGAAAACGCCGAGCTGTGGCTTGCCGGCCTGTTCGCGGTCTCCGTCGGCGTGCCGTTCTTTGCGGTATCGGCCAATGGGCCGTTGCTGCAGGCCTGGTTCGCCCGTACCGGCCATCCGCACGCCTCCGATCCCTATTTTCTCTATGGCGCGTCCAATATCGGCTCGTTCTTCGCCCTAGTGTCCTATCCGTTCCTGGTCGAGCCGCTCGTGGGCGTGCATCTCCAGGCGCAGCTGTGGATGGGTGGCTTCTTGGCGCTCATGATCGCGATTGCCGGCTGCGGCATCATGATGATGCGGGCCGGTGACTTGGCCTCGGCCAGCGCGGCCCCGATGTTGGAAGACAGCCCCGCGCCGACCGTGACCGAGCGGGCGATCTGGGTTGGTCTGGCAATGATCCCGTCGGGCCTCCTCGTCGCCGTGACCGCGCACATCTCAACGGACATCGCCTCCGCGCCGTTCCTGTGGGTGCTGCCGCTCGCCCTGTTCCTTCTGACCTTCGTCATCACGTTCCAGCGCGAGCCGATCCTCAAGCATCGCTGGATGGTGGTCGCCCACCCGATCTTGATGCTCACGGTCGCCGTGATCCTTGTCGCGGGCCTCGCGTTCAACCTGTTCGTGATGTTCGCGTTGCATCTGGGTGTGTTCTTCGTCACCGCCATGCTGTGCCATGGCGAGCTCGTGCGTCGGCGCCCGGGTGCGCAGCATCTCACCGCATTTTATCTGTGGATGTCGTTTGGTGGCGTGGTCGGCGGCGTGTTCGCGGGCCTCATCGCGCCCAATGCCTTCAACAGCGTGGTCGAGTACCCGATCCTGCTCGTCGCCAGCCTGTTCGTGCTGATGGGCGCCCTGTGGCCCAAGGGCACGGCTGGAGTGGCCGACGAAAAGCGTGACTACATGAAGTGGGCGGGGGTGGCCATCATCGTGGGCACCTTGATGCTGGCCCCGCTGATGGTCGGCTTTGACGCGCGCGACATCAACGGCGTGCAGTGGCTTGCCTTCGCGGCGATCACCTGGGGCGTCTTGATGCTGTTCCGCACGCATCACCGCCGCTTCGTGCCGCTCGTCACCGTCATGCTGGCCGTCCTCTACATCTATGAGGATCGCCGCACACCCGACACCGGCACCGTGCGCTCGTTCTTCGGCGTGCACAAGCTGATGGATTCGCCTGACGGCCAGTTCCGCTTGCTCGTCCACGGCACCACCATCCACGGCGCGGAGCGCATCCGCACCGAAGACGGCCAGCCCTATGTCGGCGCGCCGATGCCGGCCACCTACTATCACCATGCCGGCCCGATGGTCGGCGCGATCAAGGCGGTGCGCGAGGC
>CALSBD010000168.1:0-6981 GCA_943373055.1 Rhizobium sp. Q54 | reverse complement strand
TCGCCGAGGCGGGCGAGGGCGTGGCGGTGAGCGAGCGGTCAGCCCCGACGCCGGCAGCTGCCCAGCCGTCGGCCGTTCCTGAGGCCAAGCCATGAACGACAGCCCTCCCGTCGACGTGGCCGGTGAGCGCGAGGTCTCGGGGCTGCTTGCTTCGTTCGTGCGCCATCCGACAGCCGCCAACCTGTTGATGATGTTGATGCTGTTGTTCGGCCTCGTCGGGCTGTTGCGCATCAACACGCAGTTCTTTCCCACCATCGAAACCAAGTTCGTGGTGGTGACGATCCCGTGGGCGGGTGCGAGCGCGGAGGATGTGGAATCAAACGTCCTGGCGGTCGCCGAGCCGAGCCTGCGCTTCCTCGCCGGCGTGAAGGAGGTCTCGTCCTATGCCCGCCAGGGCTCCGGCACCGTGCGGCTGGAGTTTGAGGAAGGCACCGACATGCAACAAGCCGTGTCGGACGTGGAGACCGCCGTCGCCGCACTTGCGAACCTGCCGGAAGACGCTGAGAAGCCCGTCGTCACATATGCGCGCTTCTTTGAGACCGTGGCCCGGGTGTCGTTGTCGGGTCCGTTCTCCGAGCCCGCGCTCAAGGCGTTTGCCCGCAAGATGCGCGATGACCTGATCGCGCGCGGTGTTGATCAAGTGACGCTGACGGGCGCGCGCAAGGAAGAATGGCATGTGGAGGTCAATGACACCGAGTTGCGCCGGCTTGACCTCACGGTCTCCGATGTGGCGACCCGCATTGGCCAAAACCTGCGCGATACGCCCGCGGGCGACCTGACGGGGGACGTGGAACAACAAATCCGCACCTCCGCGCCGGCCCGCACGCCCAATGACGTGGCGCGCACGGAGGTGAAGACCGTGCCGAGCGGCGAGCGGGTCGAGGTGCGCGACATCGCGACTTTGGCGACCCGGCTGTCGGAAGATGAAGCGCGCGGCCTGCAGCAAGGCCGCCCGGCGATCGAACTCGACGTGCAGCGCGCGGTGACCGCCGATACACTTAAGGTGGCCGGTATCCTCAATGCCTATCTGGAGGAAATCGCCCCCCAGCTGCCGCCGTCGTTGGAGTTGAAGAAGTATTCGGTTGGCGCTGATTTGATTGAAGGCCGCATTTGGCTGTTGGTCGCCAATGGCCTGTCGGGCCTCATCATCGTCGTGCTGGTGCTGTTGTTGTTTCTCGACGCGCGGATCGCGTTTTGGGTGGCGATGGGCATCCCGGTGGCGATTGGCACCACGCTGGGCGTGATGTGGGTGTCGGGCCAGACGATCGACATGATGAGCTTGTTCGCGCTGATCATGACGCTTGGCATCATCGTCGACGATGCGATCGTGGTCGGTGAGCACACGGCCACGCGTATTGCGGCGGGCGATCCCTCCGAGCTTGCGGCCATGCGCGGCGCGGGATCGATGCTGTGGCCGGTGATTGCCTCGTCGACCACGACAATTGCCTCGTTCGCGCCGATCCTGCTGGTGGGCGATATCATCGGGCAGATCATGGCGGCCATACCCTTGGTCGTGGTGTCCGTGCTGGCGGCGAGCTTGATCGAGTGCTTCTTCGTACTGCCGGCGCACCTGGCGCACGCAATGCGGCCAAGGCCCCCCGCGCGCTGGTCGACGTGGCGGCATATGGCGCTGGCCACCGGGCTCGGTTTGGGTCTCATGTGGCTCGTCAACGGGTCGACGGCGGGCACGGGCGTCTTGGCGAACTTGAAGCTTCTGGCGGCTCAGGTGGGGCCGTGGCCGTTCGCCGCATTGGTGGCGGCGAGTGCGTTCCTGTTGGCGGCTCCGTTGGAGTGGCTATTGACCCGCCGGGCGCGCGCGATGGCGCGGGGCGCCGCACCGGCCCGCGCGTCCTTGCGCGACGGGTTCGATCGTCTGTTCAACCGGTTCCGCGATGGCCCGTTCTCCGCGTTCGTGACGCTGGCTTATCGCTGGCGGCTGACCACGGTGGCGGTCGCCATTGCCTCGCTCGTTTTGTCCATGGGTCTTCTCATGGGAGGCCGGGTCGGCTTTGAGTTCTTCCCGACCCCGGAGGCGGAGAACCTTCAGGCGACCGTTGAGTTCAACGCCGGGATCCCGGAGGAGCGGGCGGTGGCCATGCTCAACCGGATCGAGGCGGGTATCTATGCCGCCGAAACGGCGGTCGGCGCGAAGGAGGGCGAGCTTGTCGTTGCCAGCTTCGTGATCTTGGGCAAGGCGGGACAGAACCGCGGCGAAAACCTTGCCATGGTCAATGTGCAGCTCACGCCTGCGGAAAATCGCACGATCCGCGTCCAGCGCATTATCGAAGCGTGGCAAAAGGCCGTGCCGGCCGAGCCGGGCATCAAGCGGCTGGCGATCGCCGCGCTGCGCGGCGGGCCCCCGGGTCGCGACATCGACGTGCGCCTGTCGGATGCCGCGCCCACCGCGCTCAAAGCCGCGGCCGGCGAAGTGGCCGCCGCCTTGTCCGGCTTCCCCGGCGTGTCGGCGATCTCGGACGACTTGCCATGGGGCAAGCCGGAATTGGTAATTGATCTCAATGAGCGCGGCATTGCCCTGGGTTTCACGCGCGAGACCGTAGGGCGGCAGTTGCGCAACGCGTTCGAGGGCTCAATCGCCCGGCGGCTCACCATTGGCGAGGACGAGATCACCGTGCGCGTGTTTGCCGCGCAGCCGGAGGCCGGCGCCGCGCGGGTGCGGGCGTTCTTGTTGAAGACACCGGCCGGCGCCTATGTGCCGCTGTCGGAAGTGGCGTCGATCACCGAACGGCAAGGCTTCTCGGCGATCCAGCGGCGTGACGGCAAGACCTCGGTCTCCGTGACCGCCGACGTCAACTATGCGGTGACCTCCAACGAGCAAATCATCGCCAAGCTCAATGAAACGCTGATGCCCTCGCTCGCCCAGCGCTATGGGGTTGAGTATTCGTTCTCCGGGCGCAATGCTGAGCAACAAGAGGCATTTGGCGACTTGCGGATAGGCTTGGTGGTGGCGCTGTTCACCATTTATCTCATCTTGTGCTGGGTGTTCGGCAATTGGTCGCAGCCGTTTGTGGTGATGCTGATTATTCCGTTTGCCATCTCCGGCGCGGTGTTTGGTCACTGGATCATGGGCTATAAGCTCACCTTCTTGAGTTATATCGGCCTCCTGGGGCTCACCGGCATCGTCGTCAACAACGCGATTGTCTTGATCGACCGCTTGAACGAACGACTGCGGCTGGGCGAAGCGGTGGATACGGCGGTGATTGGCGCGAGCCGGGATCGGCTGCGCGCAGTGATCTTGACCACGGTGACAACAATTGGTGGCCTGTCGACCTTGCTGTTGGAGACGAGCTTGCAGGCGCAGTTCCTGGTGCCGATGGCAATCACCATCTGCTTTGGCCTGGGCGTAACGGCACTGCTTGTCTTGTTCCTCGTGCCGGCCACGATTGGCATCGGGCTTGATCTCAAGCGGGCGATCACCTGGGTGTTCCGCCCGACCGCGCGGGTCGTGCCGGCGGAGTGATCAACGCGCGCCATCCCCGTTTCTGGGGGATCAGTGGGGGCGGTTGATTGCGGCGGGCTGGATCCATGGGCACAGTGTCGCCGTCGCGCGTGCTGGATCAGGCCGATTCCCGCGCGCCTTGACCCGTATCACTTTCTTTTACCCGCAAAGGTGCCCGCGTGCCGGTTCGCGCCCTCTCACCTGTGACCATCAATCGCATCGCGGCTGGCGAAGTGATCGAGCGGCCGGCAAGCGTCGTAAAGGAGCTCGTGGAAAACGCGCTTGACGCAGGTGCGCGCGAGGTCGAGATCGTCACGGCGGCGGGCGGCAAGGCGCTGATCCGGGTCAGCGACGATGGCCATGGCATGACGGCGGCGGATTTGGATTTGGCCGTCGAACGCCATTGCACGTCGAAGCTCGATGAAGACGACCTGATGGCGATCGCCACGCTGGGCTTTCGCGGCGAGGCGTTGCCGTCGATTGGCGCGGTGGCAAGCCTGGAGATCACCACGCGCCACCTGAGCGAGCCGCATGGCTGGCGGCTGACGGTCGAAGGGGGCGCGCGGGCACCGCTGTCGCCGGCCGCGCTGGATCGGGGCACCCGCGTGGAGGTGCGCAACCTGTTTTTCGCCACACCCGCGCGGCTCAAGTTTTTAAAGACCGATCGCGCGGAGGCCGCGGCGATCACCGAGGTGGTGCGCCGGCTGGCGCTCGCTCGGCCCGACGTGCGTTTCGTGCTCGCGGGGTCGGATCGCACGCCGCTGGATTGGCGGCCAGGGGTCGACGGCGAGGGCTGGCGGCGCCGCTTGAGCGATGTGGTCGGCGCGGACTTTCTCGACAATGCGGTTGTCATTGATGCCGAGCGTGAGGGCGTGCGGCTGTCCGGCATGGTGGGGCTGCCAACCTATCACCGGGCACAGGCGACGCAGCAATGTCTCACCGTCAATGGCCGACCGGTGCGCGACCGGCTGTTGCTCGGCGCGCTGCGAGCCGCGTTTCAAGACACCATGGCGCGCGACCGGCATCCGGTGGCTGTGCTTGATATCGCGCTCGACCCCAGCGGTGTCGACGTCAACGTTCATCCGGCCAAGGCCGATGTGCGGTTTCGCGACGGCGGCTTGGTGCGCGGTCTCATGATCGGCGCGATCCGCGCGGCCCTGGCGGCGGCGGGCCATCGGGCGGCGACGACGGGCGGGACAGCAACGGTGCTCGCCTTGCGGCCAGCCTCAGGCGTGGGCGGCGGTGGCTTTACGGGCGCGCGTCCCAACGCGGCATGGGACTGGCGGGCGGCACCGGATCGCCCGCTCAGCGCGACCCCTTCAGACGGTGCGTCTGGTGCACCCAGTGCGCCGCCGCAGTCGGGAACGAGCGCGCCCGCAACCGGGTTCGCCGACGGCGCGCAAGCTGAGTTTACCAGCCCATCGCCGGAGGTGGCGCCGCGTTTTGACGGGCTGGGCGCGCCACGCGTGGCGGTGCCGGCCGCACCTGATGTCGACGATCGGCTCGAACATCCGTTGGGCGCGGCGCGCGCGCAGTTGCATGGGCTCTATGTGGTGGCCGAAACCCGCGACGGCTTTGTGTTGATCGACCAGCATGCTGCCCACGAGCGCATCGTTTATGAAAAGCTCAAGCGCCAGATGGCCGAGCGGGCGGTGGCGACGCAAATGCTGCTGATCCCCGAGGTGATCGAGCTGCCCGTCGAGGACGCCGATCGTCTGGTCGCCGAGGCCGATCAGCTTGCGCGGGCCGGGCTTGTCCTGGAAGGCTTTGGCCCCGGCGCCGTGTGCGTGCGTGAAACGCCGGCGCTTTTGGGCATGGTGGACGTGCGCCGCTTGGTGGTCGACCTCGCCGACGATCTTGCCGCCGACGAGCGCACGCGGCGGGTGGAGGACCGGCTTGACCGGGTCGCCTCGTCGATGGCCTGTCACGGTTCAATCCGCGCCAATCGCCGCTTACGGCCCGAAGAGATGGACGCGCTATTACGTGAGATGGAGCGCACGCCCAATGCCGGGCAGTGCAATCACGGCCGGCCAACCTTCGTGGAACTCAAGCTTAAAGACATTGAGCGGCTGTTTGGTCGGGCGTGAGGGCTGCGTTCCCGTGCTCGACACTAATGAGATGGCAAGCCCGGCTTGGGATCGTGCGGCTTGGGGGTTGATCCTCAAGGTGAGGTCGCTACGCTTTCAACCAGTGAGGCCAACAGCGGGGCGAATCCATGGACGGGCTTGATCGAAGCGTGTATAGCGCCGCGGCCATCAGCGATGAAATCGCCGCGCAAAACGCCGAGATCATTGCCCGGCTCAAGGCCGGCCCGGATCCATGGTCGCTTGAACCCAAGGTTATTCGCCAGGCGCGCGCGGAAGGGCGCGGGCCGTTTCCCCTGCCGCCGAAGTCGCCGCGTGCGGACACCATTCGCATCAAGGGGCGCCATGGGCCGATTGCGTTGCGGATCATTCCGCCGGCCGGTGGGGCGGTGAGCGGGGCATTCTTGCACATCCACGGCGGTGGCTGGGTGCTGGGCGCGACCGACCATCAAGATGATCGGCTGGAGCGCATCGCCGATGGGCTCGGGCTCGTCGTGCTGTCGGTTGACTACCGGCTGGCGCCCGAGCACCCCTATCCGATGGGTCCCGACGACTGCGAGGACGCCGCGCTGTGGCTCGTACGCGAGGGCGCGGCGGTGCTGGGCGCGCCGTTCCTGGCGATCGGGGGCGAATCAGCCGGAGCGCATCTCGCGGTCGTCACCTTGCTGCGCCTGCGCGACCGACACGGCCTCACGCCGTTTCACGCGGCGATCCTGACAGCGGGATGCTTTGACCTTGGCCTGACGCCAAGCGCGCGCCAAGCGACGGGGGAGCGGCTTATCCTCGATCGGCGCGACATTGAGATGTTCGCGCGCCATTTTCTGGTGCGTGGGGGCGATCTCAAAGACCCTGATATCTCGCCGCTTTATGCCGACCTTCACGGCTTGCCGCCGGCGCTGTTTTCCGTTGGCACCCGCGATGCGGTGCTGGACGATAGCTTGTTCATGGCCGCGCGGTGGGAGGCGGCCGGCAATGTGGCCGAGCTCGCTGTGTTCCCCGGTGGCTGCCATGTGTTCCAGGCCTTCCCATCGGCGCTGACCGAGGCCAGTCTCGCCCGCATCGATCAATTTCTCGCCCTCCAGTTGACCGGAACGCCCTGATGCCCGCGATCGAGACGCTCAAGACCATCGTCAACACCTGGGAGTGTGACGAGAACGACCACATGAACGTGCAGTTCTATTGGTCAAAGTTTGCCGACGCGGATGCCCATTTCCTCCACCTCGCCGGGCTCGATCCCGCTCTCTTAGGCCCCCGCCGCGTGCGGCATGTGCGCTATCACGCCGAGATGCGCGCGGGCACGCCGGTGACGTGTTCGTCGACCTTATGCGCGGATGGCCCGCATCCCGTCAGTGTTGTCCATGAGATGCGCGAGGGCGGCTCGGGGCGGCTGATGGCCACGGCGCTCGATGGCTACGCGACGGCGCCGGCGATCGCCACCCA
>CALSBD010000167.1:0-6991 GCA_943373055.1 Rhizobium sp. Q54 | reverse complement strand
CCAAGGACGCGCGCACCCCCGGATGGGCCCCCGTCTTCCCCAAGACGGGCGCCGTGGCGCGCGGGGTCTCACTTGCTGTCGACCAGGGCGAGCGGGCAGGGCGCCGCCGCGCCACCCGCTCAGACCCACCTCGCTCAGGGAGGTGTCTGACACCCACGTACCATACCGACTTGCCCTTACGCGTCAACGCCCCTGGTTTCGCCTTTGGAACACCCTTGTACCGGTCGGCCGGGTGTCTATGTTCACCGCCTGAAACCATGTTGGGACCGCACGATGACCACTTCGCCCTGGCCGACCGAAATCAGGCTCTCCAAGGATCGCCGTCTGCTCACTGTTGTGTGGGAGACCGGCGCGTCGGATCAACTGTCGGCGGAGTATTTGCGCGTGTGGAGCCCCTCGGCCGAGGTGCAGGGCCACGCCGCCTCGCAGCGCAAGACAGTGCCTGGCAAGCGCATGGTGGAGATCCTCTCCATCGATCAGGTCGGCAATTACGCGGTCCGGCTCAATTTTGACGATCTGCACACCACGGGCCTGTTCACCTGGGATTGGCTGTGGAAGCTCGCCCGCGAGGAAGCCACGTTATTTGGGGGCTACTTGGCCGAACTGGACGCCAAGGGCCTCTCGCGCGACAAGCGGGCCTGAGTGTCTGTTTTGGATGTCGGTCGGCTCGGTCCGCGAGGGCTTTTGCGCCGTCGGTTCGTCGCCCATCCGCGCCGATGCATCCGACCTCGACTGCGGTTTGCTCCTGCCGACGACGAACCATCCCTCAACGACCCGAAGCCGCCGAGGTTTGAAACAGGCTCTGAGCCGACCCGGCCCCGCTTCACAAACGATTAAGCTGGGTTTTCAGGCGGCGCGACCGCGTGTATAACCGCGCCTCCCTTGAGGCCGCGCCGTGCGGGACGGTCGGCAGGGCGCTTGCGGCCGGGGGCCGAAGCGAACGTGAACAGAAGAAGAGTGTGTCATGGCTGATACCTGGAACCCGAAATCGTGGCGCTCTAAGCCGATCGTCCAGGTTCCGGCGTATCCGGACGCCGCGGCGCTGCAGTCGGTCGAGGATGATCTGGCGACCTGGCCGCCGCTCGCTATTGCTGATGAGGCGCGCCGGTTGAAGATGAAGCTTGCCAACGTGGCCGCCGGCAAGGCGTTCCTGTTGCAAGGGGGCGATTGCGCGGAAAGCTTCCAAGAGCACTCCGCCAACAACATTCGCGACTTCTTCAAGGTGTTCTTGTCGATGGCGATTGTCATGACCTTCCAGGCCGGTTTGCCGGTCGTGAAGGTTGGCCGCATCGCTGGCCAGTTCGCCAAGCCGCGCTCGTCGGACAACGAGACCCGTGACGGCGTGACGCTGCCGAGCTACCGGGGCGACATCATCAACGGCTTCGATTTCACGCCGGAGTCGCGCATTCCCGATCCCGAGCGCATGCGCAAGGTCTATCGCCAGTCGGCGGCGACCCTGAACCTGTTGCGCGGCTTCGCCGTGGGCGGCTACTCAAAGCTTGATCGGGCGCAGAAGTGGATGCTCGATTTCCTCAATGGCTCCGCGGTCGCGCAGGAGTATCAGGAGATCGCCGATCGCATCACCGACGCGCTGGAGTTCATGGCCGCCATCGGTCTGGATGCCGCCACGGTGCCGCAGATGCAGGGGGTTGATTTCTTCACCTCCCACGAGGCGCTCCTGTTGCCCTACGAGGAGGCGCTGACGCGCGAGGATTCGGTGTTGGGCGGTTGGTATGACACCGCCGCGCACTTTGTGTGGATCGGCGACCGCACCCGTCAGCCTGACCATGCGCACGTGGAGTTCTTCCGCGGCATCCAAAATCCGATTGGTCTCAAGTGCGGCCCGTCGCTGACGCCCGATGGCCTTCTTGAGCTCATCGACATCCTCAACCCGTCGAACGAGGCCGGCCGCCTCACGCTGATTGCCCGTTTCGGCTCCGACAAGGTGGAAAAGCACCTGCCGGCGCTCATCCGGGCCGTGGAACGCGAGGGCCGCAAGGTCGTATGGTCGTGCGATCCCATGCACGGCAACACCATCACCTCGACGTCGGGCCACAAGACCCGTCCGTTCGATCGGGTGTTGTCGGAGGTGAAGTCGTTCTTCGAGATCCATCGCTCGGAAAACACCTGGGCGGGGGGCGTTCACTTGGAAATGACGGGCAAAAACGTCACCGAGTGCACCGGCGGCGCGATCGGCATTGCCGACGAGAACCTTGGCGAACAGTACGACACCTTGTGCGATCCGCGCCTCAATGCCAGCCAGGCGTTGCAAATGGCCTTCTTGATCTCCGACGAGCTCAAGAAGGACCGGGTCAACCGGCCCACCTTGCTGCCGCAAGCGGCTGAGTGATCCCTTGACCGGGCCGCGCGGCGAAGAAGCGCACGGCCCGCTCACCCGTTTTCACGGCAACGGGAGACCTCCTGATCGCGCGTGGCCTTGCGTCGCGCGCGCAGTGGGCTTACCTCCGACCGGCACGCAGCCCTCGGGGAGATCGCCATGGCTTACGACTACGACCTCATTGTCATTGGCGCCGGTTCCGGCGGCGTTCGGGCCGCGCGCATTGCCGCCAACCACGGCGCGCGGGTGGCGATCGCGGAGGAGTATCGCGTCGGCGGCACGTGCGTGATCCGCGGATGCGTGCCCAAGAAACTCCTCGTCTACGCGTCCCGCTTTGCCGACGACTTTGAGGACGCGCGCGGCTTTGGCTTCTCGATTGGCGATGTCAGTTTTGATTGGCCCACCTTGATCGCGGCAAAAGACAAAGAGATCGATCGCCTGGAGGCCGCCTATGGCGCCAATCTGGAGCGCTCCAAGGTCGAGATCATCAAGTCGCGCGCCACGCTGGAGGGCCCCAACACGGTCCGCTTCCACGCAACCAACACCACCGCGACGGCCGCGAAGATCCTGATTGCCACCGGCGGCGCGCCCAATGTCGATCGCGGCCTGCAGGGCGTGGAGCACGTCATCACCTCCAACGAAGTGTTCCACCTCAAGACCTGCCCCAAGCGTGTGGTGATCGCGGGCGCTGGTTATATTGCGGTGGAGTTTGCCTCCATCTTCGCTGGGCTCGGCAGCGAGGTGACGGTGATTTATCGCGGTGACGAGATCTTGCGCGGCTTCGACGGTGAGGTTCGCCAGTTCATCCGTGCAGCGCTGGAAAAGCGCGGTGTCACGTTCGTTCTGCACGACACGTTTGCCCGCATTGAGAAGACCGCCGACGGCCTCATCGGCCACACCCGCGCTGGCCGCGCGCTGATGGCCGATCAGATCCTGTTCGCCATCGGCCGCTCGCCCAAGACCGACGGTCTTGGCCTTGAGACGGCGGGCGTCATCGTGGGCGAGAAGGGCGAGATCAAGGTCGACGGCTTTTCGCGCACCAATGTGCCCTCGATCTTTGCCGTCGGCGACGTCACGGACCGCGTTGCCCTCACGCCGGTCGCGATCCGCGAGGGGCATGCTTTCGCCGACACCGAGTTTGGCGGTAAGCGCGTCCAGGTCGACCACGAGACGATCCCGACCGCCGTGTTCACCACCCCGGAGATCGGCACCGTGGGCGTCACCGAGGAGCACGCCAGGGCGTTCACCGAGCGGCTCGATGTCTATCGCGCGAGCTTCCGCCCGATGAAAAACACGCTTGCCGGCCGTGATGAGCGCATGCTGATGAAGCTGTTGGTGTGCGGTGACACTGATCGGGTCTTGGGCTGCCATATTGTGGGGCCTGATGCGGCCGAGATGGTGCAGCTGGTCGCGATCGCCATGAAGATGCGCGCCACCAAGGCCGACTTCGACGCCACCATGGCGTTGCATCCCTCGGCCGCGGAAGAGCTCGTCACCATGCGCACGCCGTCCGCTCGCTATGTGCGCGGCGTGGCGGCCTAATCGGCTTCGACGACGTCCAGCGTTCCAACAAAAAAGGCCGGCCCTCGCGGACCGGCCTTTTATTATTGCGATGGACGGCGCTGGATCAGCGCACCACGACCACGCGGGCGCCGACGCGGACGCGCTCATAGAGGTCAGTGACGTCTTCGTTGGTCATGCGGAAGCAGCCCGACGACACGGCCTGGCCAATCGTCCACGGCTCCGAGGTGCCATGGATGCGATAGATGGTCGAGCCGAGATAGAGCGCGCGGGCGCCCAGCGGGTTGTCCGGGCCACCCGGCATGAACGCCGGCAGGTTCGGCTGACGCTTGCGCATCGGCGGGGGCGGGGTCCAGCCCGGCCATTCGGCCTTGCGGGTCACCGAGTGGGTGCCACCCCAAGTGAAGCCCGGGCGGCCGACGCCGATGCCGTAGCGCATCGCCTTGCCGTTGCCCATCACCAGATACAGGCGACGCTCGGTGGTGTTGATGACGATCGTGCCGGTCGAATTGGCGTGCGGGCCAGAATAGTCGATTAGCTCGCGCGGAATCTTGGTGTAGTTGCGACCACCCGACCCGTCGCCGAAGCGGAACGCGGACGGGTTGTCACGATACGAGTTCATATCGAAGGCCGACTGCGAATTCGCGCCGCTGACCGTCCAAACCATCGCCAGCCCGGCCACCGCCGCTGCTGTCCATCCCATACGCCGCATGTTCTCACCTCAAAAAATGCCCCGACCGTCCCGCCAAGGCCCTTGGGATGCCCGACGAATGCATGGCCGTTCGAATCGATTGCTCGCTGAGGTGACGCAATGTCACCCACACATTGCCATCATGTTGGTCACCTCGCCTTGAGGCAAGCGCGGGAAACTCCGTTTTCGCCCCGCCATGACTTTGCCCGCTCGACTGTGGCCCCACGGCAACGTTTACGTCACCCCATCAACCCGAATGAGCAATTGCTCATCTTAGGAGAATTTGCAGCTCCTTGAAGATAACCTAGCGTGATTTATCGAAGGATTGCGTACGTATCTTGGCTTTTCCATCCAGGTTCAATCCCTTACAGTCAGATGCAACTGTTAGATTTGGCTCAATTTGATGCACGTCCGTTTACACTTTACAGTGATTATCCCTTGAACGCGGTGATCTGGTCTTGCCATTATTGGCGTGGCGTTGAAAACGAGCATCGAAAGCCGCTGCCGTTGGTCGGATAATGGCGGCAACGGGAGTGCGCGATGGACGAAACGCTGGTCCGACTTCGGTCCCTTTTGAGCGAGCCGTCACCTGCCGCGCTCCCCACGGTGGTGCTCCATCAAGGAGCGCCCGCGTTAGGGCGGCCAATGGCGATGGGCACCCGCGTGATCTGCTTGCAGGATACGGGAATGTCGCTGGCCACGCTGACCCAAACCGCGAGCGCGGTGGGGTGGCTCATTCAGGGCATCCGCAAGATTGGCGACCACGTGTTCATCGAGCATATCGCTTTGTGAGTCGCCATCTTTTGCGCCGGCAAAAATCTGTTCAGGTAACGTCCTAACCAATTCGCAACGGCTTCGCGCTATCTTCATGGCCTCTCAGGCTCCGAAGAGGCGTCATGGATTGGGAAGAACTGGCGCGCTCCGCGCGCCACGGCACGGGAACGGATCGGGAAGCTCTGTTGGACGCGGTGTCCTCGGCGATTGTTACGCGCCCCTCCGCCTCCACGCCTGAAATCCATGCCTTCGCCGAAGTTGCCCTCGCCTTGATGCCCACCGTGGGGGTTTCGGCCCGTGCGCGGCTGTCCGAACGGGTTGCCGACTGGAAGGGTTTGCCGCTCGGGTTCGCGACCGCGCTTGCCGAAGACGCCGTCCTTGTCGCGGCTCCCGTTCTCAAGCGCACCCATGTGTTTGATGAAAAGGCGCTGATCAACTTCGCTGAGCGGCTCTCCAATCCGCATCGCTGCGCGATCGCGGACCGCAAGGGCCTGCCGCAGACCGTCAGCCATGTTCTCGTCGAAGTGGGCGACACCACGGTGTGGCGCACGTTGGGCGCCAATGGCAGCGCCCACATCTCCGCCGCCGACATCGAGAAGCTAGTCGAAAACGCCGTCGCCGATGGCGATCTGGCCGCGATCCTGGTGCGGCGCCGCGACGTGTCGATGCGCGATGCCAAGCGGCTGGTGCCCGCGGTCGCGGTCAATCTGCGCCGCCGCTTCGCCCGCCCGGTCACGGCCACTGAAGAGACCGTCAAGCGCATTAACGTCAAGGCGCTGCGGGTGGGCGAAATTCTCAACCTCATCCATGCCGGCGAGCTGGAGGTGGAGGACGTCATCATCCAGTTGGCCGGTGCAGATCGCAGCGCGGATCTGGCGACCGTGTTGGCCGATCAGTCAGGCTTTGACGACATCTCGGTTGTGCGCGTCATGATGCGTGAGGATGCCCACGGCATTGCCCTGCTCGCCAAGGCGCAGGGCTATTCCGACACCGCCTATCGCGCCATCGTCGACATGCGCGGCAAGCGGCTTAATCGCGATGCGCGCCAGCGCGGGTATGAGATGGAAGACTATCGCAAGCTCGACACCGAGCGGTGCCGGCGCACGCTGCGCCAGCTCACCAGCAACCGACCCAGCGCGGCCTAGCGCGTGATCCCAATATGGGGAAACCGGTTATTGGGTAAAGATCAAGCGTTATCATAGACTTAGAGCGCCGATCTGATGCAATCAGATCAAAAAATCGCTCTAACGCGAGCGTGAGGGGCCTTACGCGGCCGCCTCAAATCGATAGGCATCCATCGCTAGAGCCCCATGCTGGATCTCCGCATGGAGTCGCACGCCGCGACCGCCACCGGCCCCCAGCGCCACAAAGAACGGCAGGAAGTGCTCGTCGGTTGGATGGTTTTTCAGCGCATGCGGCGCGGCCTCCTCAAAGCGCACGAGCGCGTCCACATCGCCTGCGAGCGTCCGCTCCGCGACCCACTCGGCGAAAGCCCCCGCCCAATCGAGTGGCGGCGCGTCGCGTGGGGTCAGCCCGCGCGGACCGAACACGGCGCGCAGATTATGCGTCATTGAGCCCGACGCGAGGATGAGCACATCGCTCTCCACCAGCGGCTTGAGCGCCACGCCCAGCGCATGGTGATGCGCCGCGTCGCGTTCGGGTTGGAT
>CALSBD010000166.1:0-7001 GCA_943373055.1 Rhizobium sp. Q54 | reverse complement strand
ACGTGCTTTCACGGTCCTTGCACGGGCTGCGCATCACGCTTGGCATCGCGTTCGCCGGCGCGTTGATCGGGTTGATGATTGGCGGCTTCCTCGGCCTCGTGTCCGGACTGATCGGCGGCTTCGTCGACGATCTGATCATGAGCCTCGTCGATATCCAGATCGCCGTACCGTTCACGCTAATCGCGCTGTTGGCGGTCGCGCTGCTTGGCAGTGATTTGATCGTGCTCATCGGCGTGCTCGGCATCGCCTATTGGGAGCAATATGCGCGCATCATCCGCGGCGAGGTGTTGAAGCTGCGTGAGATGCCGTTCGTGGAGGCTGCCCGCGCGGCTGGCGCGTCTATGCCGCGCATCGCGGTGACCCACATCTTGCCCAACATCGTCTCGCCGCTTGTCGTGATGTTCACCATCAACCTGTCGAACATCATCCTCTTGGAATCGACGCTGTCGTTTCTCGGCCTCGGCGTTCAGCCCCCGACAGCGACGCTCGGTTCCATGGTCGGCCTGGGGCGCGACTTCATGCCCTCCGCGCCGTGGATCGTGGCGGTGCCCGCGCTGCTCATCCTCGTCGTCACCCTCGTTGTCCAAATCCTCGGCGATTTCCTGCGTGACCGGGCGGATGTCCGGCTCGTGGACCGCTGAGCACCAACAACAAAGTGGGCGGCGGCCGTGCCGACCCACTGGTCGATCCTTACTCTGGAGGCTTAGTTCATGACCAAGACCACCCTTCGCGTCGCGACCGCCCTGGTCGGCGCGCTTCTCGCCTCGACCGCAACCGCGCAGACCTTGCGCGTTGGCGCCCAAAACATGTCCGCTTACATCGATCCGGGCAAAGACCACTCCAACGTGGGCTCCCAATTTTACTACAACACCTTCGACACGCTGATCGACATGGATCAGACGAAGGACAAGCCGACCTTCGTCCCCGGCCTCGCCACGTCGTGGACGCAGGTGTCGCCGCAGATGATGGAGTTCAAGCTGCGCTCCGGCGTCACGTTCCACAACGGCGATCCGATGACCGCCGATGACGTGGTGTTCTCGTTCAACCGCATGTTCTCGCCGGTCTACCCGCCTTACGTGGTGCGCCAGCGCGACCGTCTCGACAACTTCGCGCGCGCCGAAAAGGTCGATGACCTGACCGTGCGCGTCTACACCAAGAAGCCCGAGCCGCTGTGGGAGACGCTGATCTCCATGCAGCAGCTGATGATCGTTCCGAAGAAGTACATCATGGGTCTGACCGGCCATCCCAATGTCGACGAGGTGTCGGACTACGACGCGTTCGGCCTGAAGCCGGTCGGCACCGGTCCGTACAAAGTGGCCGAGTTCATCCCCAACGAGCGCCTCGTTTGGCAGCGCCATGACGGCTTCTGGGGCGACAAGGCCCCGTTCGCCACAGTCGACGTGAAGCGGGTCCCGGAAATGGCGACCCGCATCACCGCCCTGAAGAACGGTGAAGTCGACATCATCACCAACCTGCCGCCCGATCAGCTGGCGACCGTCACCGCTGACGCCAAGCTGAAGGTCGAGGGCTCGGTGACGCCGCTGTTCCACGTCGTCATCTACAACACCCAAAACCCGAAGATGGCGAACCCCAAGCTGCGTCAGGCGCTCAACTATGCCATCGACCGCAAGACGCTGAATGAGGCGCTGTGGCTCGGCAAGGCTGTGGTTCCGACCACCCATACCTATCCGCAATACGGCGCTCTCTACATGCCGGAGGTCGAGACCTTCAGCTATGACCTGGAGAAGGCCAAGACGTTGGTGAAGGAAGCGGGCTATGACGGCTTCGAGATCACCTTCGACACCTCGGCGACCTACTATACCAATGGTCTCCTCGCCACCCAGGCGATTGCCGAGATGTGGGGCGCCATCGGCGTCAAGACCAAGATCCAGGTCGACGATAAGTGGACCGGCAACGCGCCGGCGATGATGGCGCGTAACTGGTCGAACCCGATGTACTTCGCCGACCCATTCGGCTCGTTCGGCGTCATGTGGGCGCCCAATGGACCCTCGGAATCGGAAGGTCGTTTCAAGACCGACAAGGCCTATGCCGAAACGTGGGAGCGCTTCCGCTTCTCGCCGACGGTCGAGGAGCGCAAGAAGGCGTTCGGCGAGATCCTGGGCCGCATCAAGGACAACCCGCCCTTCATCGTCCTGTACCAGCCGTTTGAGTCCTGGGGCATGTCGAAGAAGGTGAACTGGAAGCCGCTGCCGGGCCACATCCCCTACGTGCTCGACTTCCGCGCCGGCAAGGTTTCGATGAACCAGGTGCCGTGATCCCTCAGCCGATGCCAGGGGCCTCAGGGCCCTTGGCCTAGTCCGCCGCCACGGTCGCGTGGCGGCGGCGGTTCTCCCGCGCTCGCTTCAGGACGTTCCCATGTCGCTCCGTCTCGCTTTTGTCGCCGATATCCACCATGGCCAAGATAGCTTCACCAAGAAGGGGAGCCATGCGCTGCGTCTGACCGAGGAGTTTGTTCGCTTCGTCGCCGACGCCAAGCCCGACGCGGTGATCGACCTGGGCGATCGCATCTCCGACGTCGACGCGACGACCGATGCGCGGCTTGAACGCGAGGTGGCGGAGGCGCTGGCGCCGATCACCGTCCCGCGCTTTCACATTTGCGGCAATCATGACCGCGATCATCTCAGTGTCGCCGATAACGAGGCGATCCTCGGCCAGTCGCTCGCCTCCACGACGGTTGATCTGGGCGACTGGACGCTCGTTCTATGGCGCGCCGACACGCTGATCCGTCGGCCCGGCGGGTTCGTCCTGCCTGAGATCGATCTTTTGTGGCTCGACGCGGTTGCTCGCCACGCCACCAAGCCGCTGATCGTGGTGAGCCACGTGCCGGTGTCCGGCCACTCGCAAATTGGCAATTACTACTTCCAGCGCAATCCGGACGCCTCGACCTATCCCAACGGCGCCGACCGGGCGCGCATGGCGCTGGCAAGTGCCAAGGTGCCCGTGGTGTGCGTTGCCGGCCACGTGCATTGGAACACGCTGACCACGGTCGACGGCATCGCCCATTTGACCCTGCAATCGCTGACGGAGAGCTTTACCACCAATCCGGAGCCGGCGGGCGCCTATGGATTGATGGAAATCACCGACGGCGTGATCGACTGGCGGGTGTTTGGCCTTGATCGGTTCGCCGCGCGCCTTGATGTCGAGCGACTTGCCCGGCGCTGGGTCAATCCGCTGCCGCCGTTCCACGAGCATCCCGAAATACGCACCCGACCCGTCGCGGCGGACTGACGACCATGACGATCGCGATGGCGCCGCCGCCCCTTCTCAGCGTTGAACGGCTTTCGGTCCGGTTCGCGGGTCAGCGCGGTCCGGTCGAGGCGGTCAAGGACCTGTCCTTCCACATCGAGGCGGGCGAAACGCTCGCGGTGGTGGGGGAATCGGGGTCGGGTAAGTCGGTCACCGCGCTCTCCATCCTGCGTCTCATCGAGCGCGAGGGCGGGGTGATCACGCCGCAGGCGCGGTTGGCGTTCGCGCGGCGGGATGGGTCAATCGTCGATCTCGCCCGGCTCGACGCGCCGAGCCTGCAGCGCATCCGCGGCAATGAAATCGCGATGATCTTTCAAGAGCCGATGACCGCGCTCAACCCGGTGATGACGGTGGGCCGGCAGATCGCCGAGGTGCTCGTCACCCATCGCGGGCTGGGCGCCACGGCGGCGCTCGCCGAGGCGAAGGCGATGCTTGACTTGGTGCGCATCCCCGACGGCGCGCGCCGGCTCAGCCAATACCCCCATGAGCTCTCTGGCGGCATGCGACAGCGGGTGATGATCGCGATGGCGCTTGCCTGCCGGCCGCGGCTGTTGATCGCCGACGAACCGACGACCGCGCTCGACGTGACGATCCAATCCCAAATCCTTGATCTCATCCGGCTGTTGCAGCAGGAGATCGGGCTTTCGGTGCTGTTCATCACCCATGACATGGGCGTGGTCGCCGGTCTCGCCGACCGTGTCGTGGTGATGCGGCATGGCCGCAAGCTGGAGGAGGCGGCAACGCGCGCATTGTTTGCGACGCCGCGCGATCCGTACACGCGTGATCTGCTCGCCGCCGTGCCCCGGCTTGGCGCCGGCGCGCCGGGCTATCGGGGCTCCGGGGAGACGGTGCTGAAAGCGGACGGCGTCACGACACGGTTCGCGATCCGCAAGGGGCTTTTCAAGCGCGTGGTCGCCGAGGTGCATGCCGTCGACGATGTCTCCATCGAACTGCGCCAGGGCGAGACGCTGGGCCTGGTGGGGGAATCAGGTTGCGGCAAATCCACCCTCGGGCGCAGCCTGATGCGGCTCATCGAGCCGCGCGCGGGCGATGTGATGATTGGCGGGCGCCGGGTCTCCGGCCTCAAGGGCCGTGCGTTGCGCCACGCCCGCCGCGACGTTCAGATGATCTTTCAGGACCCGTTCGCGAGCCTCAATCCGCGCATGAAGGTGGTGGACCTCGTCACCGAGCCACTGGCCATCCACGGCCAGGCCTCGGCGGCGCAGCGACGCGCGGTGGCCGCTGACTTGCTCGCCCGCGTCGGCCTGCAAGAAGAGCATCTTGATCGCTATCCGCACCAGTTCTCCGGCGGCCAACGGCAGCGGCTGTGCATCGCCCGCGCGCTCAGCGTGAAGCCGAAGGTGATTATCGCCGACGAGCCGGTGTCGGCCCTCGACGTCTCGATTGCCGCGCAAGTGATCGCCCTGTTGCGCGATCTGCAGGAGCGCGACGGCATCGCCTTTTTGTTCGTCGCCCACGACATCGCGGTCGTCGAGCGCGTCTCGCATCGCATCGCCGTGATGCATCTGGGACGGATCGTCGAAACCGGGCCGACCGACGCGGTCCTCAACGACCCGCGCCATCCCTATACCCAGCGCCTGCTCGCCGCCGTTCCGGTTGCCGACCCCTCGCGCCCGCGCCTGCCGCCACGGCTCGATGCCACCGAAATCAAAAGCCCAATCCGCCCGCTTGGCGAAGCGCCGCCGTCGGTCACGCGCACACAGGTCGGCAACGGACATTTCGTGTGGATGTGACCAGCCGTCCCGGGACGAACAACCGCGTCGCCACGCCGTCGCCACCCGGCCTTGACCAGCGTGCGATCCTCACCCCTGACGCCGCCACGCCCATCAAGCGGCCCCCAGAGGCCGCGCAGACACGCACTCAATCCACCCGCCCCCGCCCCTGCGGCGAGCCACGAGCTAGAGCCGCTTGAGCCCATCGACCGCAGCACCGTACCCCGAAACCGGACGCCACCGCCAAGCGCCACGCCGACCCCCCTTTTGGCGACGGGACGGTATGGTTTTGATGAGGCCCCGGCGTTTGGGCTGGGGAGGAGGGCGCTTGGCTGGGGCGCTAGGATAAGCATTCAGCAATGCTTCAATGAGGCCGCGGCTTTTCAGCTGGGGAAGAGGCCGCGCGGCACCATGACGTGCTCGGCGGAAATTACGCTTCAATGAAGCCCCGGCTTTTCAGCTGGGGAAGAGGGCACGCAAGGCCATGGGGCTCACGCAGGCGGAGATGCTTCAATGAGGCCCCGGCTTTTCAGCTGGGGAAGAGCAGTGTCGACGACACGACGACCGTGGGCAACCCGTCGCTTCAATGAGGCCCCGGCATTTCAGCTGGGGAAGAGGTGGTTGGAATGGGCCGAAAGACAAACAGCCAGGCGCTTCAATGAGGCCCCGGCTTTTCAGCTGGGGAAGAGTCTGGTGCCGAATCTCTGGTTTGGTTCCAAGACTTCGGCGGTGGTTTGCGAGCGGTTGGGGTGGCGGCGTGTTGTCCTTGGCTATAACGCCTTGGATTGTGCTTCACGTTTTCAAAGAGCACCGATGCGTCAATGAGTTGGGTTGGCGCGAGCGGTCCGTGGGATAAGGGTGCTACCACAGCGCTCACATCATAGACGCACACGTCGGCACTGTCATGGGAAAAGGCTGGCTGTGGTGTCAAAAGCCGGGTGGCCCCGGACCGACGCGCGGCGGACGGCGCTTAACGCCACCGAACTTGACGCCATCGAACTTGACGCCACCGAACTTGACGCCACCGAGCTTGACGCCTCTGCGATCATCTGGCGCCCCTGGGACGTGCGCCGGTGTCGGATTGCCGGAACGTGTTCGGCGTGTTCAGGACATCGCTGAACCATCGAAGCAATGGTGGGCGCGACAGGGATTGAACCTGTGACCCTTCGCGTGTGAAGCGAATGCTCTCCCGCTGAGCTACGCGCCCTTCCATGTCCGGGCAGCGCCCGGTCGGGAGCGGCATATAACGGGGGCGGGATTCCGAAGTCAAGCGGCTGTCGAACGGCAAATCACCACCATCACCGATCCGCTCAGCGCGCGTAGAAATAGGACGGGCCAACGATGCGGATGCGGCGCGGCCCGTCGGCAACGGGCTCTTCGCGCACCGCCATCATGCCATCGCCCAGGATCGGTTGGTGCCGGTCCATGCGGTTGGCAAGCGTGTCGGGGTCTTCGTCAAGATCAGGCCGCGCGTAGGGCTCCGGAAAGGCCGGACCGGCGTCGAAGTCCTCAAAGCCCAGCGGCATCAGGCGGCTATCGCGCAGCGTGAGTGGCACGAGCCCGCCATTGACGCCGCCGCAGCCACAGCCCTCCACCACCTCGGTGCGATAGCGAAACGCCATGGGCAGCGCGGTGTAGGGGCGCTGTTCCTCATCCGCCGACACCATGGTCTCCGCTTCCGAGCCGGTGCGGTGGGTATAGAGCCCCGTTTCGGCGGCCGGGCACAGGGCGGAGCATAGCCGGGCATCCTGGGGGAAGCGGTCGGACGAGGTGGCATAGGACAGCGGGAAGTAATAGCCGTCGCATTTTCTTACGCACAGCGTTCGAAACCGACCGCCGCGCTGCGGCAGGGGTTGCGGGTCAGAATAGCCCGTGTCCGAATCGGACGAGCGCTCGCGGATGCGCAGCCCGCCATTGACACCCGCCGACAGGCCCGCCGACATCACGGGGGCGGCCGGGCTTGTCGTCGCCGGCCCCACCATGATGAGGCCTCCGGTCGAA
>CALSBD010000165.1:0-7009 GCA_943373055.1 Rhizobium sp. Q54 | reverse complement strand
CGTCACGGTTTCAAGCGGACGTCCCGGCACCAGGCCCATATAGTCAAGCGCGTCGCGAATGCGGGCGGCGCGCAATGGATCGGCCTCGCGCGTCGGATCGGGGATATGCGCCGTGATCGGCAAGGCATCCTCGGGGCTCGTGCCCCACGTCACGACCGGTGCGACATCGGCCATGTCGATCGTGACCTCGCGGTCGAACACCGCATCGGCATCCGACGTCAGCCGCGCCCATGCCTCGCACGCGCGGTCAAAATCCGTCGGCGCAAACGGGCGGCCGCGCAGCCAGTCAAACACGATCTGATCGGGCGCGACCAACCCACAGCGCGCACCGCCTTCAATCGAGAGGTTGCACAGCGTCAAACGCGCTTCGACCGAAAGCGCTCGCACGGCGGCACCGGCATATTCAACCGCCGCTCCGCGCGCACCATCAGCACCCAGCCGCGCGATCCAGCTCAGCGCCATATCCTTCGCCGTCACACCAGGACCGGCCTTGCCGGTGAAGGTGATGCGCATCCTGAGTGGTTTTTGCTGCCAGATCGTCTGTGTCGCCAGCACATGGGCCACCTCGGTCGCCCCAATGCCGAAGCCCCAGGCCCCCAACGCGCCATGGGTGGAGGTGTGGCTGTCCCCGCACACGACCAGCATGCCAGGAAGTGTGAGACCTTGTTCAGGCCCCACCACATGCACGATGCCCTGGCCGGGGTGATCAAGCCCGAAGTGGCGCAAGCCGTGGGTGGCCGCGTTGTCCGTCAGCGTGGCGACCATGCGGGCAATCGCCGGATCGGCAATCGCCGCGCCGCGCTCGCGCACGGGCACATAGTGGTCGGCGACCGCCACCGTTAGGCCCGGCTCTGCCACGCGCGCGCCCCGCGCGGTCAGCGCCCGAAAACCATGGTGCGATCCCTCGTGGACATAATGCCGGTCGACCCACAACAGCGTGGCGCCATCGTCGCGCGTCACAATGGCGTGGTCATCCCAGATCTTGTCGACGAGCGTTTTCATTCGGCCGCTCCGACCCGTGGCACGATCACCGGCGCCCATTGGCGCGCACCATCGCGGCCCACGCGATTGAGCGTCATGTCGAGCCGGAACCGATCCGGCCGATACAGTGCCGCCAGATGTTCCACCCCGCGGCCCCGAGCGTCATAAACGACACGGATGAGCGAGATGAGCGCGGCCCCCGCGGCCACTTCCAACGCATCGGCCACGTCCGGCGTGGCCAAGGTGGCCGAAATCGACTGAGTGGCGTGGTCCACCTCGACGCCCGAACGCTCCAACAAGCGAAACAACGGCGTGGATGCAAGGTCGGTCTCGGAGAACGTCTGCGCGATGTCCTCCGGCACGTGGGTCGTCAGGTGCGAGAATGGCGCGCCACCAATCAGACGCACCCGAACGGCTCGTTGCACACCCACCCCATCGGGCAATTTCAAGGCTTCCGCGACCGCCGGCGGCGCGGGGACATAGGCGAACGCCAACAACCGCGCGGTCGTCTCCTGTCCCATCTGGACCAGCTGCGGCATCAGCGTAGCGAAGTCCGCCGCGATCGCCTTGCTGCGCAGAGCCGGCCCCGTAACGACGGTGCCCGAACCCGGGCGGCGCTCAATGAGACCCTCGTGAGCCAGACTGTCGAGCGCGCGGCGAATCGTGACGCGGCTCACGCCATGCTGTTCGGCAAGCCGCAATTCGCCCGGCAACACCGAGCCCGGCGCCAGGTCGCCCCGCGTACTCGTATCCCGAAGCAGCAAATAGACGCGTTGCGCCTTGCCGCCCTCCGGTGATTGTCGCGCCGCCTGCATGCCAGAGGCCCCCTCACAAACCGCGCCGATGTTAGACGCGGCGCGACACAAAGCAACTGGTTTGTCTGGTCTGCGCGCAACAAAATGTATTTTGAAAGGTGAGAAAGCTGTATTACAAAACAGACATCCTCGTGAGGAGCCCGACCATGACCGAGTCCGCCGCCGCCCGCGTGAAGGCCTATTTGATGGCGATGGAGGCGCGTGACCTGCCGACCGCGCGTGCCATGCTCGCCCCGGGCTTCACCATGACCTTCCCCGGTGGACGCCGCATGTCGACGCTGGACGAGCTGATCGAGTGGGCCCGCCCGCGCTATCGCTTCGTTAAGAAGACATACGAGCGGTTCGATACATCCGATGACGTCGTCTATTGCTTTGGCACGCTCCATGGCGAATGGCCCGATGGCACGCCGTTTGAGGGCATCCGTTTCATTGATCGGTTTGAGCTGGACGGTGGTCTCATCACCCGCCAGGACGTGTGGAATGACATCGCCGAGGTCCGCCCGGCATGATTGATCCCATCACCCTTGCCGTGCTGGCCGGCCGGATGGAACAGATCGCGGACGAGATGGACGCCACGCTGTTTCGCTCCGCCTTTAATCCCATCATTGCCGAGGCGCACGACGCCTCCCACGGGCTCTATCATGCGACCACCGGCGATACGCTGGTGCAAGGCAAGTCGGGCTTGCCGATCTTTGTCGGCGTGATGGCCTTTGCGGTGAAGGCCGTGATCGATAAGGCGGCACGCGACGGCGATCTTGTCGAGGGCGACGTCTACATCTTCAACGACGCGCACATCGGCGGCACGCACCTGTCCGACATGCGGCTCGTGCGGCCCTATTTCCACAAGGGCGAGCTGTTCTGCCACCTCGCCTCGGTCGGCCATTGGCACGATGTGGGCGGCGCGGTGCCGGGCAACTATAATCCGCGCGCCACGGAGGTGTTTCAGGAAGCCTTCGTACTGCCGCCGGTCAAGATCATGCGCGCCGGTCGATTGCAGCAAGACGTGGTCGATATCTTGTTGCGCAACACCCGCCTGCCGGCTTCCGCCCAGGGCGATCTCAATGGCCAGCTCAACGCGCTGGATCTGGGCGTACGTCGGCTCGATGCGCTGCTGGCCGATTATGGCGCCGACACCGTGCGTGCCGCACTCGACGCCCTCTCCGACCGCGCCGAAGCGCTCATCCGCGCCGAAGTCGCCGCCTTGCCCGATGGGCGTTGGGAGGCGGAGGACTTCCTCGACAATGACGGCATCACCGACACGCCGCTGCCGATCCGCGTTGCCCTTGAGATCAAAGGCGATCACCTGAGCCTTGATTTCACCGGCACGGCGCCCGCAACCGCCGGTCCGGTCAATATTTCCAAGGGCACCGCGATCGCCGCGGTCTATGTGGCAATCAAGCACATCTTCCCAAGCCTACCGGCCAATGCTGGGGTGATGCGGCCGCTCACCATCACAATCCCCGACCGCAGCTTGTTGGCCGCCGCGTTCCCCGCCCCCACCGGCGGCTACACCGAAACCATCCTGCGCATGATCGACGTGATTTTCAGCGCCATGGCAAAGGCTGCGCCTGACCGGGTGGTCGCCAACGCCTATGGCACCATCAACGCGCTCTCGATTGCCGGCCACCGGCGCGATGGACGGCGCTGGGTGATGTTTTCCTTCTATGGCGGCGGCCACGGCGGCCATTTGGAGGGCGATGGCCTCAACCATGGCAATGCGCCGATCTCGACCGCGACCATCCCGCCGGTGGAGATCCTTGAAGCCGCCTACCCTGTCATGTTCCGCCAATGGGCACTGCGCCCCGATAGCGCGGGAACGGGCACACACCGCGGTGGCCTCGGCGCGATCTACGAAATCGAGTTGTTGGAAGAAGCGGCCGAGGTGTTTCTGTTTGGCGAGCGCGGTCGCCATGCGCCCAAGGGCATTGCCGGTGGCGACAACGCGGCCTTGAACCGGTTCGCCCACTCCGACAAGGGCACATGGTCCGAACCGGCCATGACATCGAAAGGCACCGGCATGCGGCTGACCAAGGGCGAGGCCGTGCGGCTGGAAACCCCGGGTGGCGGTGGCTATGGCCCGGCCGACGCGCGCGATCCCGCCCGCGTCGCCCGCGACGTGGCGCTCGGCTATGTCAGCGCGGCCGCAGCCGATGCCGCCCATGGCCCCGCGTGGCGCGAGGTGACGCCATGAGTGGCATGATGATCGGCGTAGATGTCGGCGGCACCTTCACGGATATCTTCGTTCTCAATCCCGCCACCGGCCGCGCCGAAGTGGCCAAGGTGCCGACCTCACGTCCCGACCAATCGGCTGGGTTTCTGGCCGGCATCGCCGAGCGGGTATCGGACTTGGGCCTCGTTGCCACCGTTGTGCACGGCACCACCGCGGGCACCAACGCGCTGTTGGAGCGCAAGGGCGCGCGCATTGGTATCATCACCACGCAAGGCTTCCGCGACGTGTTGGAGATGCGCCGCCGCGACCGTCCGCGCACCTGGGGCCTGCGCGGCGATTTCACCCCCGTCGTCGCCCGTGATGTGCGCCTGGAGGTGCCCGAGCGGACGCTCGCCGACGGCACCGTGCGCACGCCGGTCGATCTCGACGCCGTGCGCGCCGCAGCGCAAACGCTGTTGGACGCCGGGTGTCAGGCGATCGCCGTCTTGTTCGTCAATGCCTACGCCAACCCCACCAACGAGCAGGCCGCCGTCGCCGCCATCCGCGCCCTGTGGCCCAACCCACACGTGGCCGCCTCAAGCGAGATCTTGCCGGAAATCCGCGAGTTCGAGCGTTTCTCGACCACCGCGCTCAATGCCTATTTGCAGCCTGAAGTGTCAGGCTACTTGCAGCGGCTGGAGACCGCGCTGAAGGCGCGCGGGTTCGGCGGCGAGTTTTTGATCGTTCAGTCAAACGGCGGCGTGATGGGTGCGGCGACAGCGTGTCGTCTGCCGGTGCGCACCGCGCTGTCGGGCCCCGCCGCCGGCGTGATCGCCGCCGCACATATTGCCAAGACCGCTGGCTTTCCCAATGTGATCACCGGCGACATGGGCGGCACGTCGTTTGACGTGGCGCTTATCGAGGGCGGCGAGGCCGCGCTCGCCGCGCAGACGGCGATCGACTTCGGCATGGTCGTGCGCACGCCCATGATCGAAATCACCACGATCGGCGCCGGCGGCGGCTCGATCGCTTGGGTGGATCGTGGCGGCTTGTTGAACATCGGACCAGAGTCTGCCGGCTCCGATCCCGGCCCGGTTGCCTATAGTCGCGGCAATACGCGCCCCACGGTGACCGACGCCAACATCGTGCTGGGGCGCATTGATCCGAACCGACCGATCGGCGGAGGACGGCTCGATGTCGCCGCCGCGCGGGCGGCGATTGACGCCCATGTCGGCACGCCGCTTGGCCTGGCCACCGAAGCCGCCGCCGAGGCGATTTTACGGGTGGCCAATTCGCGCATGGCCGGCGCGATCCGCCTCGTCAGTATCGAGCGCGGCCATGATCCCAAGAGCTTTGCCTTCATGCCGTTTGGTGGCGGCGGCGCGTTGCATGCGGGCGCCATGCTCACCGAAGTGGGCTTATCGCGCGCGATCGTGCCGCGCTATCCGGGCGTGACGAGCGCGATGGGCTGTGTGATAGCCGACATGCGCGCCGACTTCGTGCAAACGATCAATGCCATGACCACGGCTATCGACAGCGTCGCGCTCGCGCGCCTGATCGCCGACCACACGAAAGAAGGTCGCGCCATGCTCGACGCTGCCGGCGGTGCGTTTTCCGCCCGAGACGTGGTGGTTGAGCTCGACATGGCCTATCTCGGCCAGACCCACACCGTCAGCGTGCCCCTGCCGGTGACGATTTTGGGCGACGCCGTCGAGCCGCCCACCGCCGACGACATCGCGCGTGCTTTCGACGCCACCTATGTGCGGGTCTATGGCCGTCTGTTGCCCGGGGGTGTCAGCCGTATTTTGAACTTGCGCACCGCTGTCATTGGCCGACGCCCGCGCTTTGATCTGGCCACGCTCGCGCCTACCACCACCGGTGAGGCCGTGCCGCGCGCCACGCGGCAGGTCCACATGGGCGGCCGCTGGCACGACGTGCCGATCTATGATCGCCTGGCGCTGCCCGTGGGCACTCGCATCATCGGACCGGCGGTGCTTGAACAGCCCGACACCACCATCCTCGTCGAGCCGGGCCAATCCGGCACGGTCGACACCTATGGCAATGTGATCGTGACGGTGGAGGCGGCGGCATGACGCTCGACCCCAAGACGCTCGACCCTAGCACGCTTGATCCTCGGCGCACCGCGCTTCTCACCATCGACCTACAAAACGACTTCCTGCATCCCGACGGCGCCTATGGCCGCGCAGGACAAGGCGCCGTCGCCATCACTGCCCTTCCCGCCCGCATCCGCCCGGTGCGTGACGCACTTCAAGCCGCCGGTGGCATATACATCTCCGCGCAATTCACCTTGGTCCACGGCCCCAGCGGTCCGCTGATTGCCCCGCACCTCGCTCGCTTGCGCCCGTTCTTGACGAAGGGTGATTTCGCGCCTGGCAGCTTTGGTCACGATCTCGTCGACACGCTCAAGCCAGCAGACTACACCGTTGAAAAGGTTGCCTATTCCGCGCTGTACCAAACGCGATTGGAATACATCCTGCGGCATGTGGGGATTGACACCCTCATCATCGGCGGGATCGTCACCAATGGCGGCGTGGCCTCCACCGTGAGGGACGCGCATCTTCGCAATCTCCACACCATCGTGCTCACCGATGGCTGTGCGGCCTTTCGCGAGGATGTGCACGCCGCGACCCTTTTGTCGCTTGCCTCGGTGACCGAGCAAATGACCTGCCAAGACGCCGTCACGATGCTGAAAGGTGACGCATGACACTCAAATCCCGCCTGTCGCAGCCGCGCATCCTGGTCGCCCCCGGCGTCTATGACGCGCTGACCGCGGCGATTGCCGCCGACGCCGGCTTCGAGGCGCTCTATTTGTCGGGCGCCGCCGTCGCCTACACGCGGCTCGGCCGACCGGATATTGGCCTGACGACCTTGTCGGAGATGGCCGATACCTTGGCTCTCATCCGTGACCGGGTGAGCCTGCCCATCATCATCGATGCCGACACCGGCTTCGGAAACGCGCTCAATGCCCAGCGCACCATGCGCATCTATGAGCGACTTGGCGCCAGCGCGCTGCAGGTGGAAGACCAAACCTACCCGAAACGCT
>CALSBD010000164.1:0-7028 GCA_943373055.1 Rhizobium sp. Q54 | reverse complement strand
GGTGGGTAACGGCGCGCATCCCCGCGAGTGCGATGCGATGACACGCCCTCACATCCCGCCCCTCTTTCGGTCTTCGCATGGGCTGCCGCGAAAACCAGGCCCTGCTTTTGCGCAGCCGGCCTTACACCGACTGTGGCGCGGTGGCGTCGTCGATGAGGCGGGCGATTTCGGAGCGGCAGGAGCCGCAATGGGTGCCGGCGCCAGTCGCCGCGCCGACACCGGCGACGGTGGCGTGGCCGCGCGTGATCGCGCCGGTAATCGCGTTCACGCCGACGCCGAGGCAGGCGCAAACCGTGCGGCCGGGGTCGTGATCGCCCGATCCGGCGCGCCCAGCCAAGAGCGCGTCGAGCTTGCTGCTTGCGGGATCATCAAACAGCTGGACGGCGAACGCGCGGGCCACGGCAACGGGGGCGCGGTCGAGATAGACGATGCCCTCGATGCGGCCGTTCAGCCGGGCGGCGATCCGCGCGCGACCCGAACGGGCGTCGATCAGCGTCACCCAGTCGAGCCCAACGGTGGCCTGATCAACGCCGAAGAGGCGGGCGGCGAAGGCAACTGGGTCAGTGGGCGTGGCTGCGTCAGCGAACTCCAGCCGATAGCCGGTATCGGTCTTGCCGACTGCGAAATACGGCAGGCCCTGAGTGACCGGTCGGCGCCGGGTCAGTGCGAAGCCATGGACGGCGGCCTCAAACCGACGCACGGTCACGCGGGCTGATTTAGATGCCGGCTGGCCCGAGATCGGATCCGTTTTAGGGGTAACCAGCGCGTTGACGCGACCGGCGGCGGCGGTTTCGCCAGTCCAGTGCATGGGCGCGAACGCCGCACCAGGGCGCTGCCGGTCTTGCACGACGACGCGCAGCACGGCGCGGCCATGCGCACTTTCGACCTCGGCCAGGTCGGCGGCGGTGAGGCCAAGGCGCGTGGCATCGTCTGGGTGGAGTTCCACGAACGGTTCGGCCATGTGGGCCGATAGTTTCGCCGACCGTCCGGTGCGGGTCATGGTGTGCCATTGATCGCGCACCCGGCCGGTGTTGAGCGTGAAGGTCGTCGCGTCTGATCTGGAGGCGGGCGCACTCACCGCGACCATGCGGGCCTTGCGGTCGGGTGTGAAAAAGCCGCCATTGGCGAAGAAACGACCGCCGGAGGGACCGCTCGCGGGGGCCGGCCATTGCACGGGCTCGAGCCGGTCATAGCGTTCGCGCGGGATGTCGATGAAGTCGGTCAGATCAAGATCGATCGGCCCCAGCGCCGCCGCAGCGCCGGTGAGGCGGGCGTATTCGGCGAGGATCGCGTGCGGGCCGGCATAGTCAAACGCCTTGCCATGGCCCATGCGCTTGGCGACTTCGGCAATCTGCCACCAGTCGGCGCGGGCCGCGCCAGGGGCCGGTAGGAACGCCCGCTGGCGCGAGATGCGGCGCTCGGAGTTCGTCACCGTGCCGTCCTTCTCGCCCCACGCCAGCGCGGGGAGCGCGACATGGGCATAGCGCACGGTATCGGTGGCGGCCTCGACGTCGGAGACAACGACAAAGGGGCATGCAGCGAGCGCCGCCTTGACCTGGTCGGCGTCCGGTAGGCTAACAACCGGGTTGGTTGCCATGATCCAGATCGCCTTGATGCGGCCGTCGGCGACCGCGTCGAACAAATCAACGGCCTTGAGCCCCGGCTTCTCGGCAAGGCGCGGCGCGCCCCATTGCTGCGCGACGACGGCGCGGTGCGCGGGGTTTGTGATCTCCAGGTGCGCGGCGAGCTGATTGGCAAGCCCGCCGACCTCGCGGCCGCCCATGGCATTGGGTTGGCCGGTGATGGAGAACGGCCCCATCCCCGGTCGGCCGATGCGGCCGGTGGCCAGATGTACGTTGATGATCTGGTTGACCTTATCCACCCCGTGTGCCGACTGGTTGACGCCCTGGGAATACACGGTCACGCTCTTTTGCGTGGCGGCGAACAGGCGATAGAAGCGGTGGACGAGGGCGGTGTCGACGCCGGTGGTGGTGGCCACCGTATCAACATCAAGCGGGGCGACTGCCGAAAGGGCATCCTCCAAGCCGCTGACGTGAGCGGCGACATAGGCGTGGTCGAACACATCGGCCTCGGCGAGGTGCTTCAACAGGCCGCCAAACAGCGCGATGTCGGTCTCGGCGCGGATCGGGAGATGAATGTCGGCCGCCTCCGCCGTCACGGTGCGGCGTGGATCAATGACGACCAGCGTTAACGGCCGCTCGGTGCCCGCGCGGGCTTGGCGCGTGGCCAGAAGGCGCTGGAATAAAACCGGGTGGCACCAGGCGAGGTTGGAGCCCGTGAGCACCACCAGATCGGCAAGATCGAGGTCGTCATAGGTGCCTGGCACCGTATCGGTGCCAAAGGCGCGTTTGTGACCGGCGACCGAGGAGGCCATGCACAGGCGCGAGTTGGTATCAATATTGGCCGTGCCGACGAAACCCTTCAGCCACTTATTGGCGACGTAGTAATCCTCGGTCAGGATCTGGCCAGACACATAAAGCGCGACGGAGTCGGGCCCATGCTCGGCGACGGTTTGAGCGAACCGGGAGGCAATGAGCGACAGGGCCTCGTCCCAAGTCGCCGGCGCGCCGTCGACGTGCGGCTCCAACAGCCGACCGTCGAGACCGACCGTATCGCCCAGCGCCGTGCCCTTCGAGCACAACCGACCGAGATTGGCCGGATGATCCGGGTCGCCCTCCACGCTGACCTCGCCGTTGGCGTGGCGGGTGGCCACCACGCCGCAGCCGACGCCGCAATAGGGGCAGGTCGTCTTGACACGGGCGTCGCGCAGGGCCTGGTTCATCGCCGCCTCACGCCACCAAGTCGGCCGAGGCCGTGATGGACAAAAGCACGCGGCCGTCGACCACCTTGACCGGATACACAGTCACGCGGCCGGTATCTGGCCCTTGCGCTTCACCGGTCGATAGGCTCAGGACCAGGTTGTGCAGCGGGCAGGTGACGAAGCCGTCGTGAATAATGCCTTCCGTCAGTGGGCCGCCTTTGTGGGGGCAGGCATTGGACAGCGCGTGGACCTGGCCGGCCGCGGTGCGGAACAGGCCGACACAGCCGGCCGGCGTCTTCACCTTGCGAGCGCCCTGGACGGGGATATCGTCGAGGGCGCCGACGTCGATGAATTGAGGGAATGGGCGGGTCATTCGGCGGCCTCCGCGTAGCCGATCTCGGCCATGGGCTTGAATTCGTGCGCGTCGACCCGGCCGGAGGCGCGCTCCGCCCACGGATCGATTTGTGCCTTGATTTGCGAGTGTTCGAAGCGGGCGACGAGGGCGCGGCGGTTGTCGAGATCATCCACGACCTGCGCCTTCAAGGTGTCGGGGCCGACCCGATCGGCCCATTTGTAGATGCGTTCGAGATAATAGCCCTGCTCGCGATAAAGCTGGGTGAGAGCGGCGATGATCTCGATGGTTTCTTCTTCTGAGGCGACCTGGGTGAGCTTTTTGGTGCCCTGGATATGCAAGCCCGCGGCGCCGGCATAGTGGATCTCGTAGCCGCTCTCCACGCAGATGACACCGATATCCTTGCAGGTGGCTTCGGCGCAGTTGCGCGGGCAGCCCGACACACCGAGCTTGACCTTGGCCGGGGTCCACGACCCCCACAGATACTTCTCCAGCTTGACGCCGAGGCCTGTGGAATCCTGCGTGCCGAAGCGGCACCATTCGGAGCCGACGCAGGTCTTCACGGTTCTCAGACCCTTGGCGTACGCGTGGCCGGAGACAAGGCCCGCTTGGCCCAGATCCGCCCAAACCGCGGGCAAGTCTTCCTTCTTAACGCCGAGCAAGTCGATCCGCTGACCACCGGTCACCTTGACGGTGGGGATCGCGAACTTGTCGGCGACATCGGCAATCGCGCGCAGTTCGTTTGGCGTGGTCAGCCCACCCCACATGCGCGGCACGACGGAGTAGGTGCCGTCTTTTTGGATGTTGGCGTGGACGCGCTCATTGATGAAGCGCGACTGCTGGTCGTCCTCATATTCGTCCGGCCAGTCGCACAGGAGATAATAGTTGAGCGCGGGGCGGCATTTGGCGCAGCCGGTGGAGGACTTCCAGTTGAGCTCCTGCATCACGGCGGGGATCGACTTCAGCCCCTTGAGGCGAATGAGGCGGCGCACGTCGCCGTGGCCCAGATCCGTGCAGCCGCACATGGTCTTGACCGCCGGGGCCTTAAAGGCATCGCCTAGCGTGAGGCCCATCAACTGTTCGACGAGGCCGGTGCACGAGCCGCAAGAAGCGGACGCCTTGGTGTGGGCGCGCACGTCGTCGAGGCTCGTGAGCCCCTTATCAGTGATCGTTTGGACGATCTTGCCCTTGCAGACGCCGTTGCAGCCGCAGATTTCCGCTTCATCCGGCAAGGCTGCAACGGCCGCCATAGGGTCCAGGGGGGCACCCCCCTGATAGGCGCGGCCGAAGATCAAGGTTTCGCGCAGATCGCTCATGTCGGTCTCTTGGCGCACCATGTCGAAGAACCACGGGCCGTCGGCGGTCTCGCCATAAAGCACCGCGCCAATGAGGCGATCATCCTTGATGACGAGGCGCTTGTAGACGCCGCGCACCGCATCGCGCAGCACGATCTCCTCGCGGTCGGGCGCGTCGGCAAAGTCGCCCGCGGAGTAAAGGTCTATGCCGGTGACCTTCAGCTTGGTTGCCGTGATCGACCCTTCATAGCCCTGGCCGCCCATGCCGGCGAGGCGTTGGCCGAGCACCTTGGCCATCTCATAAAGTGGCGCGACCAGCCCGTAGCACTGGCCGCGATGCTCCACGCACTCACCGACCGAGAAGATGTCGGGGTCGGAGGTGGTCATGAAATCGTCGACCAACACGCCGCGATTGGTGGCAAGGCCGGCGGCTTTGGCGAGCGCGGCGTTGGGGCGGATGCCAACGGCCATGACGACGAGCGTGGCCTCAATCACCGTGCCATCGTCGAGCCGCACCCCGGTGACGTGGGTGTCGCCCAGGATCGCATGGGTGTTCGCCTTGCAGCGCACCTCGATGCCGCGCGCCTCGATGGCCTTTTGCAGGAGATATCCAGCGGCGGGATCGAGCTGGCGCTCCATCAAGGTGGGCATGAGGTGAAGCACGGTCACCTCCATGCCTTGGTCCTTGAGGCCCGCGGCTGCTTCAAGGCCGAGCAAACCGCCGCCGATGACGACCGCGCGACCGCCCAACTTGGCCGCCGCGAGCATTTTTTCCACGTCATCGAGATCGCGATAGGGCAGCACGCCGGGCAGCGTGACGCCGGGCAGCGGGATCATGACCGGATTGGAGCCGGTCGCGATGATGAGTTTGTCGTAGGAGGTGACGGAGCCGTCGGCGCTGGTGACGGTTTTGGCCGCGCGGTCGATCGCGGTGATCGCCACGCCCTTCTTGAGCGTGACGTTGTGGGTCGCGTACCAGGCGTCGTCGTGGATGAGGATGTCCTCATAGGCTTTCTCGCCCGACAGAACCGGCGACAACAGGATGCGGTTATAGTTCACCCGCGGCTCGGCGCCGAACAGGGTGACGTCAAACGCTTCGGGCGCGTGCTCGAACAGGGCCTCCAAAGTGCGCCCCGCCGCCATTCCATTGCCGATCACGACAAGCTTTTCGGCCATGCCGTCTCTCCAAGCTGTGCGCGCCGACCAAACAAAAACGCCGCTGAGTGGTGCTTCCGAGGAAGCCCCATTCAGCGGCGTTGCTGGGGATCGTCACGCGTGACGAAACTGGTGTGCGCCGTCTTTGGCGCGGTTGGGTCGAAGTATGCAAGGCTGGGGCCAGACGGTTTGGAGTGGCACCAGCTCCCAAGTTTCAATGGGTTAGCGATGCTCAGGCAGCTGAAAGGCTGGCGAGGCGGTGCGCCCGTGCCCAGCGGGGCGGCGATTGGAATAATCAGTTGCCGCTTTTTTCATCGCCGGCCGAACGTTGGGCAGGGCCATCAGGCGGCAACCCGCCGGCTCGACAGGGATCGGGGCCCTGGCGACGGCATGGCGCGCCGCGTCCGCCTTGGGCTTTGGGAGGAGATCATCTTGCCTTGGAAATGGGCATCGGAATGAAACTGCATGCCAGTTAGGCAAGTCAGCCGGTCTCGCTGCGCCGCCCGTCCGGCGGGCTTTTGCGCCCAACCTTTTGAAATGTAACAGCCGCCCCGCGAGACCGGCAGTTGGCATCAAGCTTGCGAAGGTTGGCTCAGTCAGTTGACCACGCGGTCGCTGGCAAGGCGGCCAAAGGCGGCTGTCGACCGGAACAATGGCGTCCATGACTGCGGGCCTTCCTCCCAAGGGCTCCCGCACGTCTGGGCGCCTTTTTTGTTTGAACTCGACCTTGAGGGGCGAAGCCATGACGAAGAGCGTGAAGAGCCGGGGCCTGACCGGTGTCTCCCGTCGCAGTTTCTTGAAGACCACCGCTGGTGTGACCGCCACGGCCGCGCTGTTGTCCGCCGTCAAGGCCGCGTTCCCGGGCGGCGCGTTCGCCGCCGGTGCGGGCGTCGAGGTCAAGGGCACCAAGCTTGGCTATATCGCGCTGACCGATGCCGCGCCGCTGATCATCGCCAAGGAAAAGGGCCTCTACGACAAGTATGGCCTGCCGGACATGGAAATCCTCAAGCAAGCCTCTTGGGGTGCCACGCGCGACAACATGGCGCTGGGCACTAAAGCGAACGGCATTGATGGCGCGCACATCCTGCGCCCGAAGATCCACCTCTACACCGCGGGCAAGGTGACGCAGAACAATGTGCCCGTGCCGATGTATACCCTGTTGAACCTCAATGAGGACTGCCAGGGCATTTCGGTGTCCAATGAATACAAGGACCTCAACGTCCAGAAAGACGCCTCGCCCTTGAAGGCCGCCTTCGCCAAGAAGAAGGCCGAGGGCAAGGAATTGACCGCCGCCATGACGTTCCCCGGTGGCACCCACGACCTGTGGATCCGCTATTGGCTGGCGGCCGGCGGCATCGACCCCGACACCGACATCAAGGTGATCGTGGTGCCGCCGCCGCAAATGGTGGCGAATATGAAGGTCGGCAACATGGATTGCTTCTGC
>CALSBD010000163.1:0-7052 GCA_943373055.1 Rhizobium sp. Q54 | reverse complement strand
CGAGGCGGTCAGGATCGGCGTCTGGAACTCGTTGAAGCCTTGCTCCTTCATGCGCCGGCGCATGGACTCGATGACCCTCACGCGGGTCATGATGTTCTGGTGCAGCTTTTCGCGGCGCAGGTCGAGGAAGCGATACTTGAGGCGGATTTCCTCAGGGTATTCGATGTCGCCGAACACCGGCATCGGCAGTTCTTTGGCCTCGCCAAGCACCTCGATTTCGGTTGCGAACATCTCAATCATGCCGGTCGACAGCTCGGCGTTCTCCGTGCCGGCCGGGCGCAGGCGCACCTTGCCGTCGATGCGCACCACCCACTCCGCACGCAGCTTCTCGGCCATCTTGAAGGCCGGGCTGTCGGGGTCGGCGACCACCTGGGTCATGCCGTAGTGGTCGCGCAGGTCGATGAACAACACGCCGCCATGGTCGCGCACGCGATGCACCCAGCCGGACAGGCGGGCCACCGACCCGGCGTCCTCGGCCGTCAATTGACCGCAGGTGTGCGAACGATAGCGATGCATGGACAAACCCTCATGGAATCCGGTCGCGCCCGGCGAAACGGTCCGGCACGAAAAGCGGACGTTGGTAGGGCATGCGCCACCCTTGATGTCAAGCATGTCGCCGTGTTCGAGGGCATTTGCCCGGGTGCTGCGATGAATACAAACGAGGCCCCGCCGTGTGGCGAGGCCCCTCCCCGATCCGCTTTTGCCCGTCCCGATCAATGCGGCATCAGCACCCGATCGATGACGTGGATGACGCCGTTCGAGGTGCCAATATCGGCGGTCACCACGCGGGCATTGTTGACCTTGACGCCATTGCGGCCATCGACGCGGACGGTGGAGCCTTCCACCGTGGTGGCCCGCACGCGCTTGCCGGCGAGGTCCTTGGCGGTCACCTTGCCCGGCACCACGTGGTAGGTGAGGATTTGGACGAGGCGCTGGCGGTTCTGCGGCTTCAACAGGCTTTCCACCGTGCCGGCATGCAGCTTACGGAAAGCGGCGTCGGTCGGCGCGAAGACAGTGAACGGGCCTGGGCCTTTCAACGTGTTGACAAGCCCGGCGGCCTGAACGGCGGCGACCAACGTCTTGAACTGGCCGGCACCGGCGGCGGTGTCGACGATGTCGCGGGCAAGCGCGGAGCCGGAGGTGATGGCAAGGGCGATGAGGCCGGCGGCGAAGGACTTCACAATGCTCATGGGGCGTCTCCCTGATCCGCGACGTGACTGTCGCGTGAAGGGAAAGACGGGCTGGACGAGCGGCTAGATTGCTCGCGAGCGATCACCGATCCATCAATGAAATCTGAGGCTTTACTCACGTACCCGTCATGGATCGTGAGCTTGACGAAAAGCCCCGCCGCGATACGCGCGACGGCCGCGCCACGTCTTGCCTGGCCAAACCGGTCACGTCCGCGCGAGCCAGCGCGTCAGCGCGTCGGTCACGGCGTCAGGCACCTCGATGGTGGGCAAGTGGCCTGCCCCGGCCAAGACGACGAGTTCGGCACCTTCGATGCCGTCGGCCATCTCGATGGCAAGGTCGGGCGGCGTGATCTTGTCGCCCGCGCCGACTAGCACCAGCGTCGGCACGGTGATCGACGGCAGTGTCGGGCGGCTGTCGACCCGATGGATGATGGCTTTCATCTGGCGGATGAAAGCTTCCTGGCCAGTCTCGATCGACATCTGGCGGATGGTATCAGTGAGGCTTGTGTTGGCGAGGTTTTCATCCGCCAGAAGTCGGGGAATTTGCAGATCCGGGATCGCTTCGAAGCGGTCGCGGGCGACATCGACCGTGCGCCAACGCATCTCCTTCGCCTCGTCGGTGTCGGGACGGGCCTGGGTATCAAGGAGCGCCAGTCGGGTGACGCGCTCGGGCGCCTGGCGCCAGATCTCAAAGGCCAGGTAGCCGCCCATCGACAGGCCGGCGAGCGCGAAGCGTGGCGGGGCGTTGGCGAGGATCAGGCCCGCGATGGCCGCCATGGTGTCCGCGCCGGTGTGGTCGGCGACCATGACGGCGCGACGCGCACCCAGTGCTGCGACTTGGCCGCTGTAAAGGCGAGCCGTGCAATTAAGTCCGGGGATGAGCAGGAGAGGTTCGGTGGACATTGAGGCTCCCTCGATTGAGGACAATTGTGCTCAAATCTTTGTCACATTAGGCATAGACCGGATCGTGTTGAGGTCCAAAACCAAAAACGTACCGGTCGTTGACATTGACTTTGGCGGTTTTTCTCGTATAAGCACAGTGTCTTTCGCAACGCACACAAGATTCTGCGATGCGGATCCGATCGCTTCCCGCCCCTTAAGACACTCGGGACCGTCCGGCGATGGGTATTGGTGGGACCATGTTGGTCCGCGGGCACAAGGGTGCCCGGACGCTCCGCGGCAGGGATACCAAGTCCGTGGGCATCAATCTTCGTCTCGGACACGCTCGGCCATCGCAGCCACGGGACACATGACACTCGTTTCCGAGACCCCCGCCTCCACCACGTTCGCTGACCTTGGTTTGTCCGAACGCGTCCAAGCGGCCGTAGAGGCCGCTGGCTACACCACCCCCACCCCGATCCAGGCTCAAGCCATTCCGCACGTGATCGCCCGCGCCGATGTGATCGGCGTGGCGCAGACCGGCACGGGCAAGACCGCCTCGTTCGTACTGCCCATGCTGACGCGACTGGAAAACGGTCGTGCCCGGGCGCGCATGCCGCGCACGTTGATCCTGGAGCCGACGCGCGAACTTGCCGCCCAGGTGGTGGAAAACTTCAACAAATACGGCATCAATTCCAAACTGTCGGTCGCGCTGTTGATTGGCGGCGTGTCGTTTGACGATCAGGAAAAGAAGCTTGATCGCGGCGTCGATGTGTTGATTGCAACGCCTGGCCGCCTACTTGATCACTTCGAGCGCGGCAAGCTGTTGTTGACCGGCGTCGAGATCCTCGTCATCGACGAGGCCGACCGCATGCTCGACATGGGCTTCATCCCGGATATCGAGCGCATTTGTAAGCTGATCCCGGCCACCCGGCAAACCTTGATGTTCTCCGCGACCATGCCGCCGGAGATCAAGCGGTTGGCCGATGCGTTCCTGCGCAATCCGGTGCGCGTCGAGGTCGCCAAGCCCGCAACCACGGCCAAGACAGTGACGCAGCGCCTCGTGTCGGTGCCCAACAATGATTGGGCCAAGCGCGAGACCTTGCGCACGCTGCTGCGGCAAGCGGAAGACCTCAAGAACGCGATCGTATTTTGCAATCGCAAGCGCGATGTGGCGACGCTCGCCCGCTCGCTTGAAAAGCACGGCTTCAATGTGGGTGCGCTCCATGGCGACATGGACCAGCGCGCGCGCATGCAGACGCTGGATGCGTTCCGCGCCAACCGTTTGACAGTGTTGGTCGCCTCCGACGTGGCCGCGCGCGGGCTCGATATCCCCGATGTCAGCCACGTTTATAACTACGACACCCCGATCCATTCGGAAGACTATGTCCACCGCATCGGTCGCACGGGGCGCGCGGGTCGCTCGGGCACCGCGCTGACCTTGGTCACGCCGGCCGATTCAAAGTATCTCGGCGCGATCGAGAAGCTGACCGGTGATAAGATCGAGTGGATCAACGACGGCAAGGCGCTTGTGAGCGCGCCGACCGGCGGCGAAGGTGACGAGGCGGCTCCGCGCGTGCGCGGCGGTCGCGATGGCCGCCGCGGCGCCGAACGGCGCCCGCCGCGCGGCGAGCGGCCGGAGCGCACTGAGCGGGCCGAACCGATGGCGCGGCCCGAACGTGCGGAGCGCGCCGAGCGGCCAGAACGGACCGAGCGCCCTGAGCGCGCGGCCCGACCGGTGCCTGTCGAGGCGATGGACGAGGGTGTGGCCCCGGCGGAGCGTAAGCGCGCGCCGCGTGGCCCGGATGCTGGTCGTCGCCCGCCGCGTGGCGATGGGTTCCGCCCCGATCAGGCACGCGGCCCGGCGAAGCCCCAAAGGCAGTCTCCGGTTGTGTTCGGCGGCAAGGCCCAAGGAGGTTCGGACGCCGAAGCGGACGTCGTGGGCTTGGGCGATCACGTGCCCGCCTTCCTGCTGCGGCCGGTGAAAGTGGCGCGGTAAATCACCGCGTCCGACCCTCCGTGAGGTTACATTGTTACACCGTATCGGCGGTTTTCTCCCTCCTTTAACGTCACTTTAAGCAGTCAAAGCGCATTGTAGCGGCCATTAAAGACGTCGGATCGGCATAGGTGCCGCTCCGGAGGGCTGGGGACGCACGGCACATGACGCGCAAAGACGATTTCATGCGGACGATGGCTCACGGCGAGTCCGCATTAGCAAACATGCGCAAAAATGAACTCACCGCCGTCCCGCGCAACTATGAGCTGTGGTACAACTACTCAGCCGGGTTCAACCAGTCTCTGAACAAGGCCATCAATGAGATCTTGCGCTCCAAGGGCCGCGTTGGCTCGCAGGAAATGGAGCGCATTTTCGACCAGTTTGTCTCGCCCGCCCGCATCGGTGACCGGCTTGACGAGCTCGGCGGCCACATGTCGGACGAGATCAAGCAAGTCGTCGACATGATCGAGGGCTCACTGTCGCTGACCTCCGCCTACTCTGATTCGCTGGGTGAAGCGTCCAACAAACTCGGTCAAGCTCACGACCACGAGACCATTCACGCCATCGTGTCCGAGCTGGTGCGCGCCACCAAGGAAACCGAAGTCGCCAACCGCCGGCTGGAGCAGCAGCTCGTCGATTCGCGTCGGCAGATTTCGGAGCTGCAGGAAAACCTCGAAGCGATCCGTTACGAGAGCCTCACCGACGAGCTCACCACGCTTGCCAACCGCAAGCACTTCGACCAGTCGATGGAGCGCGCGCTGGCGGAGGCCGAGCATTCCGGCGAGCCGTTCGCGCTGTTGATGACCGATATCGACCACTTCAAGAAGTTCAACGACACCTTTGGTCACCAGACCGGCGACCAAGTGCTGCGCCTCGTGGCGTTGGCGGTCAAGCAGAACGTCAAGGGCCAGGACATCGCGTGCCGCTACGGCGGAGAGGAATTCGGCATCATCCTGCCGAAGACCAATTTGCGTCAGGCCGTCGCCGTGGCCGAACACATCCGCGTGGCGGTGATGTCGAAGGAACTCGTCAAGCGCTCGACGGGCGAAAACCTGGGCCGCATCACCATCTCGATCGGCGCGGCCAGCTGGCATCGCGGCGACAATGCGCAGACCATGATCGAGCGCGCCGACAGCGGCCTCTACGCGGCCAAGCGCGCGGGCCGCAATGTGGTGAAGTGTGAGACGGACCCGGACGTGTCGGTCGACAACAAGTCGAAGAGCGTCGCCTGAGGCGTCCCTTCACATCTCACAGTACCGCCTTTTCATTATAACGCCTCGGCGCCGGGCCCTGCCCCGCCGGGGCGTTTATTCGTTTAGCCTTGATCGAGGCCCAAAATCACGCGTTCGATGGGGGGGCAGCCGGCGCGATCAGGCTCGCCTTGGCCGTTGCGCGAAACCGGGCAAGGCTTTGGCCGTTGAGCCAGCGCGGCGTGGTGGCGCGATAGGCATCATAGCCGGCGAACTCCGGCAAGGTGGCCATGCGGCGTTCTTCCACCTCCGTCTGCCGGCGGATGACCGTGGCGCCCAAGAGAAGGCACACCAGCGTGAACACGCTGGGCAGCGCGAGGAAGAAGCCAAGCTGGCCGACCAAAATGCCAAGGAACACCGGATTGCGCGACAATGCGAACGGTCCGGTGGTGATCAATCGCCCCTTGGGGTCGTCATTGAGGCCCGAGCGCCAGTCGATGTGCATGTAGGAGTGCACATAGTCGACCCAGGCGAGGGCTGCGAGCATGAGCACCGCACCGGTCAAAACGATTCCCGGTGCTTGCAAGGCGGGGAACGGCATCAGCCATCCATCGACCGCGGGATAGGGCACGCGGACGACGCAGACCACCAGGATGAGCCCGCGAAACAACCGAAACACCTGTTGATGCAGACGATTGGCCGGATCGGCAGAGCCGGGGTGGGCGTGGCGAATGCCGGTGCGTTGGCGCAGGCCAATCAGGCGGGCCAAATAGTGCACCCCCACGAAGGCGAAGTAACAGGCCAGAAACATCCGCACGCCATCATCGAACGTCATGTGCGCCTCCCACATTCATGCCGCTGGCGAACAAATGGGCCGCCAATCGACGGGATTTAATCCAGAATGACATGGGATGCCGCTGCGCGACAGACAGAACCCTTAAGCACTAGCGCGTATGACGCGCAACGTCGCACCCGCAGGTGGCGTAGCCTAGTCCGGGACGGATCCGAGCGCGGGTAGCGCCGCGCTCCAGCCGACCGCGTCAGAAACTGTTCACCATGGAGAGGCGCTCACACGACTGCGCTGAATGCGTCGCGTCTTGCCTCTTGCGCGACAGCCGAACAAGGCATAAAGATATCTTTATGTCTCACTATGCGAGGCACGGAGAGCGCAATCCCATGGCCCAGGCCGAACCGCCGGTCCTTTCTCTTGATGTGTTGCTGAGCGCCTTAAAGGCGGCGGGCGAACCCACGCGGCTGAGAATTCTGGCGCTGTTGAGCCATGGCGACCTGTCGGTGAAAGATCTCACCACGGTGCTGGGTCAAAGCCAACCGCGCATTTCCCGCCATTTGAAGCTTTTGACCGAAGCTGGCCTGATCCGTCGCTTTCCCGAGGGCGCGTGGGCCTATTATCGGCTCGCCGACCAGGGCGAAGGCGCTGAGCTCGCCCGCTCGCTGACCCAGCGCTTGGACCGGGCCGATGCCTTGATCGGGCGTGATCGCGAGCGGCTCGAGAGCGTGCTCGCCGAGCATCAGCGCGCGGCGTCCTTGTACTTCGCCCGCAATGCGGCAAGCTGGGACGAGGTGCGCTCGCTGCACGTGGACGAGGAAGACGTCGAGGCGGCCATTCGCAAGGCGCTGGGCGCGCGGCCGTTTGACACCTTGGTGGATTTGGGCACCGGCACTGGTCGGGTGCTGCAGCTGTTGGCGGACCTCTATCAGCGCGGCATCGGCGTCGATTCCAGCCAAGCGATGCTCAACGTCGCCCGCGCGCGGCTTGCGGGGGCTGAGTATAGCCGC
>CALSBD010000162.1:0-7061 GCA_943373055.1 Rhizobium sp. Q54 | reverse complement strand
CCGAAATCAAGGTGCCCACGTTGGGCGAATCGGTGACCGAAGCGACGATCGCCAAGTGGTTCAAGAAGCCCGGCGATGCGGTGAATGTGGACGAGCCGTTGGTGGAGCTGGAAACCGATAAGGTGTCGGTCGAAGTGCCCGCACCCGCGTCGGGCACGTTGGAAGCCATCGTTGCCAAGGAAGGCGACACGGTGGGCGTGGGCGCGCTGCTCGGCTCGATCGCCGCCGGTGCCGGTGGCGCCAAGGCCGCCCCAGCCGCCGCGGCGGCTCCGGCTCCCGCTCCCGTCGCCGCTGCCGCCCCGGCGCCCGTCGCGGCTGCCACCACGATGCCGCCCGCTCCGGCTGCCGCCAAGCTGATGGCGGAGACCGGCGTGTCGGTGGATGCCGGCTCGGGCAAGCGCGGTCAGGTGCTCAAGGGCGACGTGATCGCCGCGATCGCCACCGCGGCCGCCAATCCGGCGCCGGCGCCCGTCGCCATGCCGCGCCCCGCGGGCTCGGCCGGCGATGTCGCGCGCGAAGAGCGCGTCAAGATGACCAAGCTGCGCCAAACCATCGCGCGCCGCTTGAAGGACGCGCAGAACACCGCGGCGATGCTGACGACGTATAACGACGTCGACATGTCGGCTGTGATGGCGCTGCGCAATCAGTACAAGGACCTCTTTGAGAAGAAGCACCCGGGCGTTCGCCTCGGCTTCATGGGCTTCTTCGTGAAGGCGGTGGTGCAGGCGCTCAAGGAGATCCCGGCCGTGAATGGCGAGATCGACGGCACCGACATCGTCTACAAGAACTACTACCACATCGGCGTGGCGGTCGGCTCCGACAAGGGCCTCGTCGTTCCGGTGGTGCGCGATGCCGACCAGCTGTCGATCGCCGGCATCGAAAAGACGATCTCCGACTATGGCAAGCGCGCCCGCGACGGCCAGCTGAAGATCGACGAGATGATGGGCGGCACGTTCACCATCTCCAATGGTGGCGTCTATGGCTCGCTGATGTCGTCGCCGATCCTCAACGCCCCGCAGTCGGGCATTTTGGGCATGCACCGCATCGAGGACCGTCCGGTGGTGCGCAACGGCCAGATCGTGATCCGGCCGATGATGTACCTGGCGCTCTCCTATGACCACCGCATCATCGACGGCAAGGAAGCGGTCACCTTCCTCGTCCGCGTGAAGGAATCGATCGAGGACCCGCAGCGGCTCATCCTCGATTTGTGAGGTTGGTGATGAAGCCGGCGTCGAAAGGCGCCGGCCCGAGGGGGGGGCGCGAGGCATGCCAATGATCGCGATCGTGTCTGGCGTCCGCCTCGTTCTTTGTCTCAACGATCACTTGCCGCCGCACATCCATGCTTTGTTCGGTGACTACAGCGCCATGCTATCGATTGCGACGGGCGATGTTCTCCAAGGAAAGCTTCCCAAGGCGAAGCTAAAGGCTGTCCAGGCGTTCCTTGACCGCCATCGCGAACAGGTTGCTTACTACTGGGAGGAGCTTCGCGAGGGTCGCTCGCCGGGAGGGATGATCGAATGATTTACAAGATCGCCGCCGTCGAAGTGGTTCGCTATCCGGTTCTGAAAGTAACGTTCAATGATGGATTGTCGGGCGAGTATGATCTTACCGACTACATCGCCACTCGTGCCATCTTGGCACCCCTGAAAGATCCGGCCTATTTCGCTACCGTCCGCGTGGGCGAATACGGCAATTGCTTTGGTTGGAACCTCGACGACGTTGGCCACGAAATCGATATCTCTTCGAGCGCGTCACGTATCGCTATCGAATCCGCCAAGGTTCGCGACCTTGCTGGCCGGTATCGAGACAAGCTTGCCGACGCCGCCGAGTAGCCTCGCATCCCTTATTCCGACGCCATGGCTCCATCGGGAGAGTTCGGTCGTCGGCCTCCAATCCAGATCGGGAAAGTGCCAAAGATGTCATATGATCTCATCGTCATCGGTTCGGGTCCGGGCGGCTATGTGTGCGCGATCCGCGCGGCACAGCTGGGGCTCAAGGTCGGCATCGTGGAGAAGCGGGCGACCTTTGGCGGCACCTGCCTCAATATCGGCTGCATCCCGTCGAAGGCCCTGCTGCACGCTTCAGAGCTCTATGAAGAGGCCGGCCACGGCTTCAAGGATTTCGGCATTGTGGTCGGCAAGCCGAAGCTCGATCTCAAGGCGATGATGAAGCACAAGCAGGACACCGTGGACGCCAATGTGCAGGGCGTCGGCTTCCTGTTGAAAAAGAACAAGGTCACGCCGCACATCGGCACCGGCAAGATCCTCGCCCCCGGCAAGGTGGAAGTGACCGCCGCCGACGGCGCGGTGAGCGTGCTCGACACGAAGGCGATCGTGATCGCGACCGGCTCGGATGTCGCCAAGCTGAAGGACAAGACCGGCAAGGTCATTGAGATTGACGAGAAGACCATCGTGTCGTCGACCGGCGCGTTGGAGCTGGATCGCGTGCCGGGCCATCTCGTCGTCGTCGGCGGTGGGGTGATCGGGCTGGAGCTTGGCTCGGTGTGGCGGCGGCTGGGCGCCGAGGTGACGGTGGTTGAGTTCCTCGATCGCATTCTGGCGGGCATGGACACCGACGTGGCCAAGCAGACGCAGCGGATTTTGGAGAAGCAGGGCATGAAGTTCATGCTCTCGTCCAAGGTCACGCTGGTGGAAGCCGCCAAGAAGGGCGCCAAACTGACGGTGGAGCCGGTCGCTGGCGGTGCCGAAACGGTGATTGAGGCCGATATCGTGCTGATGTCGACCGGTCGCGTGCCCTACACCGAGGGGCTCGGCCTCACAGACGTCGGCGTCGCGCTCGACAACCGCGGCCGCGTGGTGACGGACGGCCACTATCAATCCAGCGTGCCGGGCATTTATGCGATTGGCGATGTGATTGTTGGCCCCATGCTCGCCCACAAGGCGGAAGACGAGGGCGTGGCGCTCGCCGAGATGCTCGCCGGCCAAAAGGGCCACGTGAACTATGATGTCATCCCGGGCGTCGTCTACACCTTCCCGGAAGTCGCCTCGGTGGGCAAGACCGAGGAAGAGTTGAAGGCGGCCGGTGTCCCCTACAATGTCGGCAAGTTCCCCTTCACCGCCAACGGCCGCGCGCGCGCCAACCGGGCGACCGACGGCTTCGTGAAGGTGCTCGCCGATAAAACGACCGACCGGGTACTGGGTGTCCACATCGTCGGCGCGGGCGCGGGCGATATGATCCACGAAGCAGCGGTGTTGATGGAGTTCGGCGGCTCGGCCGAAGACCTCGCCCGCACTTGCCACGCGCATCCCACCATGTCGGAAGCCGTGAAGGAAGCTGCCCTCGCGGTCGACAAGCGCGCGCTGCATATGTGATCAATCAAGAGCGTGCTGCGAATAAGTGGGTACCGGTTTTTCGCAAAAGAGCGCGCGGCGCCACTTTGGCGCCCGCCCTCACAGGCTGGCCGCCAGCGCCTTGAACTGGGGCTTTAGCGCATGGTAGAGCGCGCGGAACTGCGGCAGACGGTGCGTGAGCGCGGCGGCGAGGCGCGGGTCTGGATCGATCACATCGGCGATCGGCGGACGAGGGCATACGTCGCTGACGGGCTCTGCCGTGATGGCGATCCGCGCCAGCCGGGCGGCGCCCAGGGCCGGACCGGTCTCAACGCCTTGGTGGCGGACAACGGGTCGCCCCAGACCGCTTGCCAACAGCCGCATCCAAGCTGGATTGCGCGCCCCACCGCCCACCACGGCGACTTGGCGCGGTGCTGGGCCGGTGCGAAACAGGGCGTCCTGGCAATCCATTAGGCTCAGCACGATGCCCTCTTGCATGGCGCGGACCAGATCGATGGAGGTGGTCGTTGGTGTGCAGCCGAAGATCACGCCACGCGCGTCGGCGTCATTGTGCGGGGTGCGCTCGCCGGTGAGGTAGGGCAGGACCATCAAAGAGGTGAGCCCGTCGCCGCCGGCCGCCGCGGCTTCGGCCATCACCGCGCCCATGTCGTCGCCGCGGCCGACAACGCTCGCCATCCAGTGCAGCGCGCTCGCGCCGTTGAGAAGCGCCGCCATCTGAAACCAGCGTTGCGGCAGCGCGTGGCAAAACGCGTGGATCAGATCGTCCGGTGCCGGCGCATGGCGATCGCGGGTGATGAAATATTGCGCCGATGTGCCCAGCGACACGAACGCATCGCCGGCTTCCACCATGCCGATGCCAATCCCCGCGCACGCCGCGTCGCCACCGCCGGTCGCCACTGGAAGGCCGGCCGGCAAGTGAAGCGCTTCGGCTGCCGCTGCCGTGAGCGTGCCGGAGATCTCCGTCCCCTCGCGCACCTCCGAGAGCAGGGCCGCGCTCAGGCCAAGCACCTTTAACAAAAGCGGCGCATAGGCGCGCTGGGCCACGTCCATCAAGAGTGCGCCGGACGCATCGCACGGGTCGGTCACCGCCGTGCCCGTCAAGCGAAAGCGGAGCCAGTCCTTGGGCAGAAACAGCCGTTCCAGGCGCGCGGCGACTGCGGGCTCATGGCGCTGCAGCCACAAGAGCTTGGGCGCCAGGAAGCCGGGCATGGCGATGACGCCGGCAATCGATCCAAGGTTTGGCACTCGTGCCATCAGATCATCGCACTCGGCGACCGAGCGGCCGTCGTTCCATAAGATCGCCGGCCGCAGCGGCGTGCCGGATCGATCGGTGGCGACCAGCCCATGCATCTGGCCCGAGAGCCCGATCGCCATCACGCGCCGATAGGACTCGGGCGCGTCCGCGGCGAGGGATGCGAGCGCGGTCGTCAGCGCGTCCCACCAGCGCGCGGGCGCTTGCTCGGACCAGCCGGCGTGGGGGTGATCGGTCAGGAGCGGGGCCGAGGCACTCGCAACCACGTGATCATCGGCGACGATCACCGCTTTGAGCGCTGAGGTGCCCAGATCAATGCCGAGGGTGTGCACGCCTGCGCCACGCATCATGCCACGCGCACGCGGGTCTCACCGGGGCCGGGCACTTCCAAGCCATCGGCGGAGTATTCGTGCAGCTTGTTGCGCAAGGTGCGGATCGAGATGCCCAGGATGTTGGCCGCGTGGGTGCGGTTGCCCAGACAGTGGTCGAGGGTCGACAGGATCAAGTCGCGCTCCACTTCGGCGACCGTCTTGCCCACCAGCGAGCGGGCGACCGCCTCGGCGGTTTGGGCCGCGCGCTCGGCGACACCGGGCGCCGGCATTGGCGCGGCCATACGGCTGCCATCGGGCAACAGGATCGCCTCAGGCCCGATTTCCTTGCCTGATGAGAGCAGCACCGCGCGGTGCATGCAGTTTTCCAGTTCGCGGACATTGCCCGGCCAGCGGCAGCGGGTGAGTTCCACGCGCGCCTCGGCTGACAGCGGCTTGACCGCCATGCCGTTCGCCTTGGCGTATTTAACGGTGAAGTGCTCGGCGAGCGCCAGCACGTCGGCCGGCCGTTCGCGCAGGGGCGGTAGTTTCAGGTTCACGACATTGAGGCGATAGAGCAGGTCCTCGCGGAATGTGCCCTTCTTCACCTCGTCGGCGAGCGTGCGGTTGGAGGTCGCCAGGATGCGGATATCGACAGGCACCGGCTTGCCGCCGCCAACCCGGTCGATCATGCGCTCTTGAATGGCGCGCAACAGCTTGGCTTGCAGGCGCAGGTCCATTTCGGAGATTTCATCCAAAAGCAACGTGCCGCCATTGGCTTCCTCGAACTTGCCGACCCGGCGATGCAACGCACCGGTGAAGGCGCCCTTCTCGTGGCCGAATAGTTCGCTTTCCAACAGATGCTCGGGGATCGCCGCGCAATTGACCGCGATGAAGGGGCCCGACTGGCGGCTCGACTTGCGGTGCACGTGGCGCGCGATGACTTCCTTGCCGGTGCCGCTTTCGCCGGTAATGAGAATGGAGGCATCGGACGGCGCCACTTGCTCGGCGAGCTTGACGACCGCCTGCATGGCGTCATCGCGAACGATCAGGTCGCGCTGGTCCTCGGCGACGGCGGCGAGCACCGCTGCGATCAGATCCGGATCGGGCGGCAGGGGGATGTATTCCTTGGCGCCGGCGCGAATCGCTTCGACAGCCGCGCGCGCGTCCGAGGCGACGCCGCAGGCGACGATCGGCACATGGATGAGCTCGGCCTCCAGGCGCCGCACCAGCTCGGCGATCGGCTGTGCCACGTCGACCATCAACAGATCAGCGCCCTTGCCCGAGCGCAGAGCCTTCAAGCAGCCCTCCAGACCGTCGACCTGGGTGACCGCCGCGCCGCGTTCGACGGCCATCTTGGCCGCTAGGGTTAATTGCCCGTTGAGGGTTCCAACGATCATGAGCCGCATGGGATCAATCCTCTCAACGGTCTTGCTTGATGATTTCGGTCATCGTCACGCCCAGGCGATCCTCGACCAGAACCACCTCGCCGCGCGCGACCAGACGATCATTGACGTAAATGTCGATCGCTTCGCCGACCTTGCGGTCAAGCTCCAGCACCGTGCCGGCGCTCAGCTTCAACAGGTCGGCGACCTGAATGCGCGCTTGGCCCAGGATCGCCGACACCTTGACGGGCACGTCGAACACGGCTTCCAGATCGGCCGCGTTGCGTGGTTGGCTCGGCGCCCCCAGCGTGCTCTTGCGCTCGCTCGACATTTCGTCGAGCTGCACGTCGAGCGTATCGATGTCGGTGCCGTTCGGCATGATCAGCCCTCCGCCGCGAGATCGGCCGCACGACCGGCCATGTATTGATCAATCAAGTCGCTCACCTTCGCCTCGATGGCGGCGCGATCACGCACCAGCCCACCGTCGGCCCATTCGATCCGGCAGTCGCCGGTGGCGATCTCCGGCTCGCCCAACACGACCAGTCGACCGGCGAAACCGGCTTCCTTCGCCAGCCGGTCAAGCTCGGGCCGCAGCCGCTCGACATGGTCGGCGGTCAGGCGCACGACGAGGTGAGGCGCCTTGGCGAGGGGGGCGAGGCACTCCTTGAGAAGCGCCTCGATCTCAGCGGTCGGCTCGCGCGCAATCAGGGCGCCGGCGAGCTTGGCGGCCGTCAACACCGCCAGATCGAGCGCGTCGCGCTCGACCCGCAACCGCTCGGCATCCAGTACGGCCAGGATCGAGCGG
>CALSBD010000161.1:0-7062 GCA_943373055.1 Rhizobium sp. Q54 | reverse complement strand
AGCCGCCCTGGCGCGACTGGTAGCGGGGCCCAAGCACCTCGAACAGCTTCTTGACCATCGCGATATCGCGGATCTCGGCGATCGCCTGGCGGCGGGCGTGCAGGTCGCCGCGCTTGCCCAGCGTGACGAGCTTCTCGACGACCGGACGCAGGTCCTTCGCCTTCGGCAAGGTGGTAACGATCTGCTCGTGCTTGATCAAAGCAGCGGCCATGTTGGCGAACATCGCCTTGCGATGCTCGGTGGTGCGGCTGAAGCGGCGACCCGCGTTCCCGTGACGCATGACTTCATCTCCCTCGGGCGGCGGTCGCCTCGGCGACCCGTTCCCATTGTCTCTCGCCGCAGGGCGGCGCTGGCATCCAAGGACCCGTCAGGGGTCCGGTTCACTTCCGGTTCACACCATCCGCCGCACGGGCGCCGGACGGTCAAGCAGCAGGTCCGGTGACCTCAAAGCTGGTGGTCTTCGTACCGCTTGGCCAGCTCTTCGATGTTGTCCGGCGGCCAGTTGGTGACGTCCATGCCCAGGTGCAGGCCCATCTGCGCCAGCACTTCCTTGATCTCGTTCAAGGACTTGCGGCCGAAGTTCGGGGTCCGCAGCATTTCCGCTTCGGTCTTCTGGATGAGATCGCCAATATAGACGATGTTGTCGTTCTTCAGGCAGTTTGCCGAGCGGACCGACAGTTCCAGTTCGTCGACCTTCTTGAGGAGCGCCGGGTTGAAGGCGAGCTCGGGGACGCGGTCCTCGACAACTTCCTTCTTGGGCTCGTCGAAGTTGACGAAGATCGACAGCTGGTCTTGCAGGATGCGCGCCGCATAGGCGACGGCGTCATCCGGGCGCACCGAGCCATCGGTCTCGACCGACAAGGTGAGCTTGTCGTAGTCCAGCACCTGGCCTTCACGGGTGTTTTCCACCCGGTAGGACACCTTCTTGACTGGCGAATAAAGGCTGTCGATCGGGATGAGGCCGATGGGGGCATCTTCCGCGCGATTGCGCTCAGCGGGCACATAGCCCTTGCCGGTGTTGACGGTGAACTCCATCCGGATTTCCGCGCCGTCGTCGAGCGTGCAGATCGGCTGCTCCGGATTGAGGATCTCAATGTCGCCGACGGTCTGAATGTCACCGGCCAGCACGGCACCGGGGCCCTGCTTGCGCACGACCATGCGCTTGGGGCCTTCGCCGCCCATGCGCAGCGAGATTTCCTTGATGTTGAGGACGATGTCGGTCACGTCCTCACGCACGCCGGGGATCGACGAGAACTCGTGCAACACGCCGTCGATCTGCACCGCCGTCACCGCCGCGCCCTGCAAGGACGACAACAGGATGCGGCGCAAGGCGTTGCCGAGCGTCAGGCCGAAGCCGCGCTCCAGCGGTTCAGCGACCACGGTGCCCAAACGCTTGGGGTCTTCGCCCGGCCGTACGTCCAGCTTCGCGGGTTTAATCAGCTCTTGCCAATTTTTGTGAATGGTCACGTTCGTACCCTTCTGTCGTCGCAGCCGTGGATCACTCCGCGGTCTGCCCTTGCCGTCCGGTGGCCTTTGGCCTCTCGCCCCTTGGGAAGAGGCCCGAACCGACAAGGTGTGATACGCCCCAAAGACATGGTTCCGTTCCTAGTACGCGCCGGTCGATGATCCGGCTCGCGCCACCGGTCGCCGAAAGTGGCGTCCAGTGGCGAACGTACCGCGCGAGGAACAGGCCCTCGCGCCAAAACCCGTCAGACGCGACGACGCTTGCGCGGGCGGCAGCCATTGTGCGGGATCGGGGTCACGTCGCGGATCGACGTCACCATGAAGCCAGCCGCTTGCAGCGCGCGCAGGGCCGATTCACGACCCGAACCGGGGCCACGCACCTCAACCTCGACGGTGCGCATGCCGTGCTCCTGCGCCTTGCGGGCGACATCTTCGGCGGCCATCTGCGCGGCGTACGGGGTCGACTTACGCGAGCCCTTGAAGCCCATCGCGCCGGCCGACGACCACGCGATCGCGTTGCCCTGGGCGTCGGAGATGGTGATCATGGTGTTGTTGAACGTCGAATTGACGTGCACGACGCCCGAGGCGATGTTCTTGCGCTCGCGGCGGCGGACGCGTTGGGTATCCTTGGCCATATTGGATCAGTCCTTCAAGCACGCCCGTGTTGCCAGGCGCTAGGGAAAAAAGCGCGCGTCGACCAAGCGGACGACGCGCGCGCAAAATCACTTCTTCTTGCCGGCGATCGCCTTCGCGGGGCCCTTGCGGGTGCGGGCGTTCGTGTGCGTCCGCTGGCCGCGCACCGGCAGGCCACGACGATGGCGCAGGCCGCGATAGCAGCCCAGGTCCATCAAACGCTTGATGTTCATCGCCACTTCGCGGCGCAGGTCGCCCTCGACCAGGTAGTCGCGGTCAATCGTCTCACGGATCTGCAGCACTTCGGCGTCCGACAGCTCGTGGACGCGGCGCTCAGCCGAGATGTTGACCTTTTCAACGATCTCGGCGGCGAACTTGGGGCCGATGCCGTGGATATACTGGAGCGCGATGATGACGCGCTTGTTGGTCGGGATGTTAACGCCTGCAATACGAGCCACGTGTCTGCTCCTCGGGCCAAAATACCGCTTGGCCGGCTCCATGTGAGGTCAAGCCGACGGGGTGCTCTTGCGAGCTCAACCACGCCACTTGGCCGGGTGATCCGGGCGAACCCGGGATGGTCCTCGCGTCCGGTGGAGACCGGCCCTTGCGAGGAAAGTCGAAACATGAAACGGCACCGGAGTCCCGCAGGATCCCGGCACCGCGACATGAGCGAATGGGGCCTTCTAAAGACTGCTGTCGGGCACGTCAACTGGTCGGATCGAAAAATCCACCTTTCGTCAAGCAAAAAAATCAAAGCGGCGTTGACACCCCTCGCGCACGTGACGGCATTCACACGGGGTCAGGCCCCACGCACTGGTTTCACCGGTCCATGGCTCGCCTTTGACGCGGCGAATCCGCTATAGAACCTCACCACGCCTCACGGAGCGCGCCGTCATGTTGTTTCTTGATCCCATCAGCTGGACGCAGTCGGGACCTTACTTCTTGGCGGCCTTGCTGTTCGGCTATGTGTTGGGCTCGATCCCGTTTGGCCTGGTGTTCACCCGGGCCGCGGGGCTCGGCGATGTGCGCAAGATCGGCTCGGGCAATATTGGCGCCACCAATGTGCTGCGCACGGGCCGCAAGGGACTGGCCGCCGCTACGTTGCTTGCCGACGCTTTGAAGGGCACAGTGGCGGTGTGGCTTGCGGGCACCTATGGCCCTGAGACGGCGGTGTTGGCGGGCATTGGCGCGTTTTTGGGTCACCTGTTCCCGATCTTCTTGCGCTTCAAGGGCGGCAAGGGGGTGGCGACCTACATCGGTGTGCTGTTGGGGCTATTCTGGCCGGCGGCGATCTTGTTTTGCTTGATTTGGCTCGCCGTCGCGTTTTTGAGCAAACTGTCATCGCTGTCGGCGCTGGTCGCCAGCGCGCTGGTGCCGGTTGCGCTGTGGGTTGGCGATGTGATGGGCCTTGGCGGCAGCCGTCGGCTTGCCATCGTGTTCGGCCTGCTCGCAATCCTCTTATGGCTCAAGCACCACCCCAATATCCGCCGGCTGATCGCGGGCACCGAGCCGAAAATTGGCGCCAAGTAGGCTGCGATCGCGCCGGACAGGCGATGATTGAAACCGGCGATTGAAGATTGCACGTGACTTTGCTACATCCCACCCGGGCATGGGAGCCAGGGATGAGCGAGGATGATCGGCGTGAGATGCGCGCGGGGCGCCAGCTGAGCGACGCGCAGCGGGTGGCGTGGCTGCGGCTGATCCGCTCGGAGAATGTTGGCCCGGTCACGTTTCGCCAACTCATCAATCATTTCGGCTCGGCCGTCGCCGCCCTGCAGGCGCTGCCCGATCTGGCGCGGCGCGGCGGCAAGCGTGGGCTTGCCATCATGTCGGTCGCCGAGGCCGAGCGCGAGATGGCGACGGCCGCGCGGTTCAACGCGCGGTTTGTGGCCTTGGGCGAAGCGGACTATCCGCCGCTTTTGGCCACCGTGGAGGGGCCGCCGCCCTTATTGGCCGTGCGCGGTGGGTCGGCGGTGCTCACGCGCTCGATGGTGGCCATTGTGGGGGCGCGCAACGCCTCCATCGCCGGGCGCAAGCTCGCCGGCATGATCGCGCGGGGGCTAGGCGAGGGCGGTTTTGTCGTCGTGTCAGGGCTTGCCCGTGGCATCGATGCGGAGGCGCATGCCGCAGCGCTTCAGACCGGCACGGTGGCCGTGGTCGCTGGTGGGCTTGATCGGCTCTATCCGCCCGAGAACGAAGATTTGCACGACGCGATCCTCGCCCATGACGGCGCGGTGGTGACGGAGATGCCGTTTGGCTTCGTCGCCCGCGCCAAGGAGTTTCCCCGGCGCAATCGGCTGGTATCAGGCATGTCGCTGGGCGTCGTTGTGGTGGAAGCGGCGGCGCGCTCCGGCACGCTGCATACGGCGCGGTTTGCCGCCGAACAGGGGCGCGAAGTGCTCGCCGTGCCCGGTTCGCCGCTTGATCCGCGCTCGGAGGGCACCAACCGGCTCATTCGCGAGGGGGCGACCCTGGTGACAAGTGCGGCCGACGTGATCGAAGCGCTGGCGCCGCTGATTGGCCGTCGACCGCCGCCACCCGACGTTGGCGAGCGGGAGGAGGGAGAGTTTCAGATGGTGTTGGACGCACCCGAAAGCGCGCGGCAAAAGATCTTGGAGAGCCTCTCGGTCACACCGGTGGCGCTTGATGAGATCATCCGCATGACCGGGCTCACGCCGGCGCAGGTGCATCTTGTGTTGCTGGAGCTTGATTTGGCCGGCCGCCTCGAGCGCCATCCTGGCGGGACGATCAGCTTGATCCTGTGAGTTCGCGGGCATTTGCCTCGCACCTCACGGACGACATGTCATCGCAAGCCGCGACGGCTTGCGGCATCGGGCTCACCAGCAGCCCGGCATCGGCGTGTTGGCGCTCGACAGGCGGGTGAAGAGGCTGATGCGGCGGCGGCGGGGCTTCATGATCGTGTCTCCGGTCCAAGGCGTCTGACCTCTCATGGGTCGCGCCAGGACCGGATTTGTTCATGCCGCCGCCGGAAAATCGGTTCCCTGGGGAACACACCGACAATCGGGCGGGTCCAATCGCTGCCGGATCAGTCCGGCAAGCCTGTCACGAAGGCCTTGAAGGCAGGCTCCTGCTCCTTGCAGGTGGCCTCTTGGCCCTTCTTGAACAGGTCTTCCTTCAGCGTGTTCTCCACGCTGTTGAAGATCTCGTCGAGCTTCTCCTCGGCAAAGCCGGAGCGTTCCTCGGCGATGCCGATCGCGCTGTCGAGGCGGACGAACTCTGCGTCGGAGAGCTCGTAGCCGCACTCATTGGCCAGGACCGGGAAGGTGTAGAGCTTGGTCAGCTCCGCCGTCATGGCCGCCTCATCCACCGCGGGCGCGGTTGACGACTGAGGTGCTTGGGGCGGCGGCACTGGCTGCGGCGGAGTTGGCGCCGGTGGCGGGGCGGGCACCGAGGGGGTGGGCGCCTGCTGGGCCTCGACCACGGGCGCGGCAAGCCCGCTAAGCAGGATGGCAACGCAAAGAGACCAGCGAAGAACAGGCATGGGTGACCCCAATCGCTCAAGAGCTTGGACACCGGGACACGGCCACGACCATGGCCATGAACCATGACGACGCGACGACGCGCGGACGAATCGCGCCTTGCCTCGACAAGATGGGCTCGCCCGCTGTTTGGCAAGCCGGTCGGCTCGCTTGGGTCGCGGGCGTGGCGCGTTCACCACAAGGTGGCGATGAACGGCGCGAGCACCGCCGTGACCACCCCGTTGAGCCCCATGGCGAGCCCCGCGAAGGTGCCCGCCACCGGATCGACCTGAAACGCGCGCGCCGTGCCGATGCCATGGGCGGCGATACCGACCGCGAAGCCGCGCGCCGCATAATCGCGCACGCGCAGCAGGTCCATCAGCGGTGTGACGATCATGGCGCCAATGATGCCGGTGGAGATCACCAGTACGGCCGTTAAGGTGGGAATGCCGCCGAGCCGCTCGGCAACGCCCATGGCTATCGGCGTCGTGACGGACTTGGGCGCCAGCGACGCCAGGATTTCCGGGGGCGCGCCCATCAATGCGGCCACACCGACCGCCGATACGATCGCGGTGAGGCTGCCGGCTATCAAGGCGGCGGCCATGGGCAGCAGGGCGCGGCGGACCTTCGCGAGGTTTTCAACCAGCGGCACCGCCAACGCGACCGTCGCCGGACCAAGCAAGAAGTGCACGAACTGTGCGCCGTCGAAATAGGTGTCGAACGGGGTGTTGCTCACCGACAGCGCGGTGATGACCAGCGCGACCGCGATGACCACCGGATTGGCGAGCGGGTGACGGTTGAGTGCGCGGGCCACTCGGTCGGCGATCGCATAGGCGGCCAGCGTCACCGTGAGCCACAACAGCGGGCTCGTCGACAGATAGACCCAGATGTCGACAAACTCGGTCATGGCGCGTCCCCTTCGACCGAGGGCGGTGTGGGCGCGCGGCGGGTGAGCCGATCGACCATCACATAAACGCCGACCGTGACGACCAGCGTCAACACCGTCGACACCACCAAGGCAACCGCGATCGCCGCACCCTCGCGCGCCATCAAGGGGGCGTGCTGCACGATGCCGACACCGGCGGGAACAAACAGCAGCGCTAAACTGCGCAACAGCCCGTGCGCCGTGTCATGCAGCGGCGCCGCCACCCCACGCCACGCCAGCACCAAGGCAAGCAGGATCAGGCCGATCACCGGCCCCGGCATGGGCACCTGCAACGCACGCGCCAGCGCCTCGCCGGCCAGCTGAGCCAACAGGAGCACCGCAAGCGCTTCGATCATGGGCGGTCTCCACGACAAGAGGATCACACCCGTCCATCACGAAGCATCGCCGACGATTCGCAAGCGAAATGATCAGGGAGGGAGAAGGTGCCGACCTTCGTGTTTAGCAAATTGCGTCGTGGGACCGGGGAGGGTGTGGGAAGGGAAGGACGGGTGTGAGGGGTGAAGGCACCTGAAGGACGGTCGTACGGGTTGAAGAGACCTG
>CALSBD010000160.1:0-7092 GCA_943373055.1 Rhizobium sp. Q54 | reverse complement strand
CGCGCGCGCCAAGGGCGTGTCGACCGCCGAGCTCATGGAGCTGGTCGCCATTGTCGGCATGGCGAGCGAAACCAACCGCATGGCGACCGCTCTGCAAGTCCCGGTCGACGAGCGCTTCCTGACGCCGCCGGCTTAAGCGCGATCTAGAGCACTATTCGATCTGATTGCATCAGATTGGCGCTCTAAGTTTATGTTTACGCGTGATCTTTACCCAATAACCGGTTTCCACTTATTGGGATCGCGCGCTAACGACCGACAAGCCGGTTGCCGGATGAAGGTCTCCGTCAATCCGCCGCCGCCTCGATCGCGTCGATATCATCGTCGGAGAGGCCGAAGTGGTGGCCGATCTCGTGAATGAGCACGTGGGTGATCACATCACCCAGCGTCTCTTCGTGCTCGGCCCAATAATCCAGGATCGGCCGGCGATAGAGCCACACTTGATTGGGCAAGCCGCCGGTGACCGGCGTGGCGCTGGCGTGGGCGAGCCCGACGCCTTGGAAGAGGCCCATCAGATCAAACGGGCTCTCTAGACCCATTTCCTCAAGCACCTCGTCCTCGGGAAAATCGGCGACGCGGATAATGACGTCGCCCGTCAACGCGCGGAAGTCCGCCGGCAAGCTCTCAAGCGCGACCCGCGCGAGGCGTTCAAAATCGGCAAGGGTGGGCGCGGTGAGCGTGGCGCTGGCGGTCATGGTCGGGTCCTAGGGCAGGCGGCAAAAGAGCATCCTGGTTTTCGCAAAAGAGCCGCGAAGAGAAAGAGATGTGAGCGGAATACGAGCCCGCTTCATCGCAGGGCGCTCTGAGGCGACAAACCTGTCACATTAAATAGGTGGTCACCAACACCCACACCAGGACCGCCACCGCGATCAACGCCAGCACCCGCGCGATCCGCTTGCCCCACACCTCGGCGGTGTCGGTCGGGTCGGTATCCGACGCGCTGAAATGGTCGCGCACCTGATTGGCGGTGCGCGCCAGGGTCGACGCGCCAAGCTGCTCCGCATCACGCCGCACCGCCGCCAACGCCGCCTCCGCCTCCCGCCGACGCGCGTCCTCCCGAGGATTGGACATGGAAAAGCTCCTTTAAGTTAGCTAGCGCCGCCGGGCGCCGACCGGGTGAGGCTTAGGCGTTTGGGCAAGGGTTATTAAACCCGATGATACGGGTGGCCGGCCCATAAAGTCAGCACCCGGTAAAGCTGTTCGGTGATCATCACCCGGACGAGCTGATGCGGCCAAGTGAGGGCGCCGAAGGCGAGGCGCAGGTCGGCGCGGGCGCGCACTGCCTCGCCATGGCCGTCGGGTCCACCGATCAAAAAGCCGATCTCGCCGCGCCCTTGGTTTTTGAACGTGCTCAGCCGGTCGGCGAACTGGGGGCTCGTCGGCGTCAAGCCGGTTTCATCAAGCGCGATCACCACCGCGTCGGCGCCGATGGCGGACAACAGAAGGCCCGCTTCTTCCGCCTTGCGATCCTCCGCGCGGGCGGCGCGGCTTTCATCGAACTCGCGCACATCAAACCGCGTGATGCCCTGCGCGCGACCGCTCTTGGTCACCCGTTCCTGATAGCGCGCCACCAGATCCCGCTCGGGCCCCGCCTTCAGCCGCCCGATGGCGGCAAGCGTCCAGCGCATCGGCACGCCCCTTGTCAGATACTTGGTCAAAACCATGAAGACACGCGCAGTTCGGATCGGATCCGCCACCCCACGCGTGCAATTCACATCAACGGGTTTCGATCCGAGGTGCTCGGATCGAATCGCACAGCCAGCACGTTCGGCCCAAAGACCCTTGGAGCGACCGATCGCCCTGGCCGACCGACGCAAGAGATCAAGCGTCAGCGGCGCTGAAGGCCCAGTCGTTCGCGCTGGGATCACTCTCTAGTGCGTGCCAGGCCCATCGGGCTGCCACAGGCGCTCCAGATTATAGAACTGGCGGACCTCAGGGCGGAACAAGTGGACAATGATATCGCCCAGATCCAGAAGCACCCAATCACAGCTCGGCATGCCCTCGATGCGCGGATCGCTCACCTTGTCCTTGACGTCCTCGACCAGCCGATCGGCGATGGCGCCGACGTGGCGGTTGGACCGTCCGGTGGCAACGATCATGTGATCAGCCACGGAGGAGCGTCCGGTAATATCGATAGCCACGATGTCCTCGGCCTTGGAATCCTCAAGGCTAGCGAGAACCGATTGGAGGGTGGCGGTGATGTGCTGATCCGCCTCATCAACCGCGTGCCGGGGCCCGCTTTGTACGGAACCCCCCGTCATCAATGCCATAGGCAGGTGCGTGTCTCCCCTGACCCATCGCCGACCCCGTGTTGGCGATAGTCATGTAAAGATATCAGAAAGGGGGGATTGCGGGCAAGGAGCGGAAAAAGGGGAGTGGCTAACGAGGCCGCGCTTCGGGTTCGACCCATCCTGCCGGCGGATCATACTCTCTCGGTCTGCGCGCGGCCGGCCGACCTTCCTTCAAGACGAACGGTGGCAGTAAGGCACGCTCGAAATGATCCCTGTTCAGCTTAATCTTCCCGCCTTGAGCATGTTGAAGAATGGCGGCCGAGAAGTTTCTCCCTGGCGGCGCGACGGTGACGAGAGGCTTATTCGGAAACACCCGAGCCAAGAAGCGTGCTGTCGAAGCCTGGTCGGAATCCGCCGTCACTAAATAAATCTTATCGTATATATCATTGTAGGCATCCTCGATAATGTTGATCGCGATGTTGATATCGGTCTCCTTTTCCGTCGGATGATGCCAAGTAGCGCCACAGGACCAGCAATTCCGCGGCTCCTTGATAAAGTGCCCCAATACGACGTTCACATCTGTATTTCGGAGTGCATTCATGTATTGTTCATGACGCCATCTCTTTTGTGCTTCGCCTGGATAGAAAGCACTACAATATGTGACTCGAACTAATTGTTCTGATTGAGACGGAATTAAGATCTCGGAAAGATGGCGAAGGTTGCACCACTTCAGAAAAGGTTCGCCCAGATCCGCGACCGCGTGGTACAAATTGAAACCATCTATGTAAAATGCTGATCGAAGCGGCACGAGACATCCTTGACAGGCGAAGCGAAATGACTCATATAGGGTCAATCAACGCGAAGCGGTACGCCGTTAGCATGCCCCCGGCTCCGGCTGGGGGTTTCGCGTTTTTAGACCCCTTTTGCTCAATCCGCAACTCAACGCGCCGATCGCGCAAGCGAGGCAAGCGCTCGGTTTTCGCCGGTTCCGAGATGTGACGCGACTTTCCCGGCGAAGACTGCGATGAGGGATCGAAGGCATACGATGCCCGATCCTTCAACTCCTCTTTCCCCACCCCAACCGATGCCGCTCGTCTTCCGCCCCGCTCTATCCGCCGATTGGCCCGAACTCGTCGATCTGTGGGTCGCGAGTTGGTCGGAGGTTTATGACGGAGTCGATTTCGAGCCGAAGCGGGGCTGGTTCGTGGATCATTTGGTGACATGGATCGACGGCGGCGGCGAATGCCTTGTCGCGTTCGATCGGATGAGCGGTGCGATGGCCGGGTTCATTCTGGTGAAACCGACCGAGGGCCATCTCGATCAATTCTGCGTCCGCCGCGACCTGAAAGGCACCGGCGTCGCGGCGTTGATGATGGCCGAGACACGCCTCCTTTCGCCCATGGGTCTCCATCTCGACGTCAACGCCCTCAACACCCGTGCCATCCGTTTCTATGAGCGCGAGGGGTTTGAGCGGACCGGCGACGGCATCAGCAAGACCACCGGCCAAACCATCCTGTTTTATCGCTGGCGGGCCTGAGTGCGGCATTCCGCCCTCGCGCTGATCACCCCCCCGTCCCCGCCCGGATCGCGCTTGACGAATGCGGCAAGCGCTTCGCGTGGATGAAGGTCCAGGCGGGGGGCGCGGCGAGCGCCAAATGGTGGTCGGCGCGCTCGGGGCGGCGGGCGTCCCTGAGCGCCACGGCGGCGGGGTTGACAACGGCTGACAGTGTGCCGCCGGGACGGTCGATGATGGCGATCGGCATGGCGTTGGCGATGCGGCGCCAGTGCTGCCAGCGGTGAAATCCGGCGAGATTATCCGCCCCCATGATCCACACAAAGCGGGTCTGCGGATGCGCGGCGGTGAGCCGTTTCACCGTCTGCCAGGAATAGCGGATCGGCCAGGCCGCCTCGAACGCGGTGACGTCGACGCGCGGGTCGCGAATGAGCGCACGCACCCGATGAAGCCGCTCGGCCAGGGGCGCTAGGGCGCGGCGGTCCTTGAGCGGATTGCCCGGCGTCACCATCACCCACAGCCGGTCGAGTGCGAGATGCTCGAGCGCCGTCTCGATCACATGGGCGTGGCCGGCATGCGGCGGATTGAACGAGCCACCGAACAAGCCGATCTTGAGCCCCGGCGTCGCGATCGGCGGCTTTAGGTCGCGCGCGGCGATCCGCTCGCCGAGGGCGCCGTCGATCATGGGCGCGTTTGTCCCGTGCCCGTCACCCGATATTTGAACGAGCACAGTTGTTCGACGCCCACCGGCCCGCGCGCGTGCATCTTGCCGGTCGCGATGCCGATCTCCGCGCCCATGCCAAACTCGCCGCCATCGGCGAACTGGGTGGAGGCATTCCACAGCACGATCGCGCTATCCACCTCGCCCAGGAAGCGGGCGGCAGCAGCGGCGTCCTCGGTGACGATGGCGTCGGTGTGATGCGAGCCATAGGTCTCGACGTGCGCGATCGCCGCGTCGAGCCCGTCGATCACCTTCACGGAGATGATGGCGTCGAGATACTCCGTCGACCAGTCGGTCTCCGTCGCCGGCAGCGCGGCGGGCAGCACCGCCCGGGTGGCCTCATCGCCGCGGATCTCGCAACCGCGCGCGGAAAGCGCCTCGACGAGGGGCTGGAGGTGGGTGGCGGCAACGGCCCGATCGACAAGCAGCGTTTCCGCCGAACCACACACGCCCGTGCGCCGCAGCTTGGCATTGAGGATGATTTCGCGCGCCATCTCAAGATCGGCGGCCGCGTGCACATAGACGTGGTTGATGCCTTCCAGGTGGGCGAACACCGGCACCCGCGCCTCCGCCTGCACCCGCGCCACCAAACTCTTGCCCCCGCGCGGGATGATCACGTCGATGGTGCCCTCAAGGCCCGACAGCATCGCGCCAACGGCGGCACGGTCGGTGGTCGGCACCAGCTGGATCGCGTCACCGGGCAGACCGGCCGCCTCAAGCCCCACGACCAACGCGCCATGGATCGCCCGCGACGAGGCGTGGCTATCGGACCCGCCGCGCAAGATGACCGCGTTGCCCGCCTTCACGCACAAGGCGCCCGCGTCGGCCGTCACATTGGGTCGGCTTTCATAAATGACGCCAATGACGCCCAGCGGCGTGCGCACCCGCTCGATCTGCAAGCCGTTCGGCCGGTCCCAGGCTGCGATCACGCTGCCGACCGGATCGGGCAGTTCGGCGATGGCACGGATGCCCTCGACCATGCCGTTGATGCGGGCCGGCGTCAGCGTCAGCCGATCGAGAAACGCCGCCGTCGCCCCCTCGCGCTCAGCGCGCGCCACATCATCGGCATTGGCCGTCAGGATCGCCTCGCGGCGCGCCCACACCGCGTCGGCCATGGCGAGGAGCGCGGCGTTCTTTTGCGCGGTCGGGGCGAGCGCCATCGGTCGGGCGCTCAGCCGCGCGCGCCGTCCTAAGTCGCGCATCACGTCGCCAACGCCACCACCGTCATTCACCCGCGCTTCCAACGCCATGGTCGGCCTCCGTCGCTCGCTCAGGTCTGCCGGCTCAGCCGTCGCCCTGGGCGCCATCGAGCGCCATATCGTCCCGATGGATCATTTCCGCTCGACCGTGATAGCCCAAGATCTCGGCGATGTCGCCCGTCTTGCGCCCGATCAACCGCTCGGCATCCTGCACGTCATAGGCAACCAGACCGCGGCCGATCTGAACACCCCCCGGATCGAGGATGACCACTGCGTCGCCGCGGGCGAAGCGGCCGGTCACGGCCGTCACGCCAGCTGGCAACAGGCTCTTGCCCGAGCGCAGCGCCCGCACGGCGCCAGCATCGACGGTGAGCGTGCCGCGCACATCCAACGAGCCGGATATCCACGTTTTCTTAGCCGCCGTCGGATTGGTGACCGGGTCAAACCAGGTCGACGGCTCACCAGCTGAAATCGCCGCCAACGGGTGCGTGCGCTTGCCCAGCGAGATCACCATCGCACAGCCGCCTTCGGTCGCGATGCGCGCGGCGTCGATCTTGGTTTTCATGCCCCCGCGCGACAGCTCCGAGCCCGCCCCGCCGGCCATCGCCATGATGGCGGGCGTAATGCGCTCCACATGCGGGATCAGCGTGGCGTTGGGGTCCTCATTGGGCGGCGCGGTATAAAGGCCGTCGATATCGGACAGAAGCACGAGACAATCCGCACCAATCATGGTGGCCACCCGCGCGGCGAGCCGGTCATTGTCGCCATAGCGGATTTCGGTGGTCGCCACCGTGTCGTTCTCATTGACGATCGGGATGGCGCGGCGCGCGATCAGCGTTTGCATGGTGGCGCGCGCGTTGAGATAGCGCCGGCGCGCCTCGGTATCTTCCAGCGTCAACAAAACCTGCGCCGCCGTCAGCCCGCGTGTGCCCAGCCGCTCAGAATAGGCGCGCGACAGCGCGATTTGGCCGACCGACGCCGCCGCCTGGCTTTCTTCCAGCTTCAGCGCGCCCTTGGGCAACCCCAACACCCCGCGCCCGAGCGCAATGGCGCCCGACGACACGATGATCACCTCGCGGCCCTGCGCCGACAACGCGGCCACATCGTCGATGAGGGTATCAAGCCACGCCGTCTTGATCGCCCCGGTACCCCGCTCGACAAGAAGCGCCGAGCCGACCTTGACCACGATCCGCCGAAAATCACTGAGCCGCCGCATAGAGGAGTCCCGCCCGCCTTCGGAGCGTGGGTGTCGTCGTTTTTCCGCCGCTTGTAAAGGGATCGCGCGTGCCGCCGCCTGATGACGGATGCGCGGCGCCTTGATAAGCGTGAGCGGGCCGCGCGGCTCGGCCATCAGACCACACACACCGAGCTTGGCAACCTTCGAGGGAGCGACATGCACATCCTGGCCGTGGGCGCCCATCCCGATGACGC
>CALSBD010000159.1:0-7160 GCA_943373055.1 Rhizobium sp. Q54 | reverse complement strand
AGGAGCGCATATGAGTGCGCAGCGCTTCGGGGAAAGTCTCAAGCGCCACTTCAGGGGCCCGGCCACGAGCGACCGCATAGCGCAGCGCTTGACGGGCGACCTTGGCAAGCTCTTGGGCAAGGGCCGGCGGCAAGGTAGCGGTTTCAGCCGGCTCAAAGCCATAGGCGGCGTAGCCAACGACGCGATCGCTCTTGCCGGTCACGTCGCCGGAGTGGCGAACATCAAGTCGCAACGTGCGCAGGTCGCGCGCCCGCGCCTGATCGATCAGCGCTCCGATGCCGCGAAAGCCGCAGGCATGGCGAGCCGTCAAGCTCGCCCCTTCGAAGCGCTCGATGAACCCGGCGCTTTCCAGATCAAGCGCGCGGGCCTGATCACCGTCCAAATAGTGCGAGAGGTCGGACGAGATGATGATGAGCGTTTCCGGCCCGCCCCACATCCACGACAGGAAATCCACCACCGCCTGACGCGACACCGCGCCCAAGATCACCGGCACGATCGCCGCGTTGGGCAAGTAGCGGCGGATCAGCGGGAAATGGGCTTCCACTCCGTGCTCACGGTCAAACGCTGCGTCAAGCAAGGTGACGGACGGCAGGCGACGGGCTTGGGCGAGGCCTTCCAGATCGACCAACAGCGGGCCGAACGGGGTGTCGAATGCCTCCGCGTCGGGCACCGCCATACCGGTGAAAGCCATGCGATGGGCCGGCGACAACAGCACCACGCGCTTGACCGACATGGCGTGAGCGATCGACCGGTAGCCGGTGATGGCAATCGGTCCACAATAGGCAAGCCCGGCATGGGGCAAGATCATCGCCTTATAGGGCCGCTCGGCGCCGCCGCGCATACGCGCCGACAGGGCGCCCAAAACGCTCGCATAGCTCGCTGGATCATTTGGATAAAACACGCCCGCGCAGCTCATCGGGCGCACCACCGGCAAGCGCTTGTGGCGCGCCGTCGCGAGAGCCGCCAATTCCGAAGACGGCTCGATCGTCAAGGCAGACGCAGGCAAAGGTGACACGGGCAAGTTCCCACGATTCGGCGCTTTTCGCGACAGTCAGTGTCGGGGCCGGTTCGTTAAGGAATGGTTTACCGTAACGGAGGTTTTCCGCCGCGGACGGGTGGGGCTAAACCGTCACGTCGACCAGGGTGCCCACACCGGGGGCCGCCGAGGCGACGCGGTCGAGGTTCGCGGCAGCGGCGTCAAGAAGCGTCGCCACGGCGCGTTCCTGCCCGGCGGTCTCTTTGAGAATTTTGGCCGCCACGATCTGGGCTCGGGCATTGTTCTGCGCGCCCAGCATCGTGACGGCGGAGGTCAAGAAATCCATCGGGGAGCACTCCACACTGTCGAAATCCCCGTGGCCTTTGTTCTAGCAGGGCGAAGTTAAAGGCGCGTTTCGGCGTCTCTTTTTTGTTTGTCCCGAATTGGACCACATGTGCGCAACGCGAACGATTGGGACGCCGATTGGGTCGCAAGAGGTTGAAAACTAAATCGGTTTAAGTTTGGAAGTTCCGCGCCAAACGGAAATTGCCGACCTATCTGCGCGCCTCATCCGCGCAAATCGCGTCGCTTCAGCTTGCCGGTCGGCGTGCGCGGTAAATCGTCAACAAACACGATGCGCCGCGGCGCCTTATAGGCGGCAAGCCGGCGCTGCGCGTGGGCGAGAATATCATCGGCGGTGGCGGGCGTGCCGTCGGCCTGCGCTTTCAAGACAACAAACGCGGTGATGAGCGAGACGTCGCCCTGACGCGTCTCCGTAACCGCGCAATCGGCGATCGCGTTGTGCTCCAGCAAGGCGGCCTCGACCTCTTGCGGCGCCACGCGGTAACCCGAGGCGTTCATCTGATCATCGGCACGCCCCTCGTACCAAACATAGCCATCCGCATCGAGCCGCGCGCAATCGCCCGTCAAGAACCACGGCCCGCGAAAGGCGGCGGCCGTGTCGTCCGGCCGATTCCAATAGCCCAGCATCAAGCCCGGATCCGCACGGTGAACCGAAAGCAGCCCAATGGTGCCAACCGGCTGGGGCGTGTCGTCGCCGTGCGGATCCAAAATCGCGATCCGCCGCCCCACCTGTGGCCGGCCCGGCGATCCCGGACGGGTTGGCACTTGAGGGCCACTTGAGACGTAAGTGGAGATTTCCGACATGCCGAGCGCTTCATAAAGCGGACGGCCGGTCCGCGCGACCCAATCAGCGTGCAACGCGGCCGGCAAGGCCTCGCCGGCAGTGAGGCCGTGGCGCAAGGTCGGCATGCGCGCGGGCGTGATCGGCGCATACTTGAGAAGCCGGCGGTAAAGGCTCGGTACGGCGGCAAATAACGTCGCGCCGGTGCCCTCAATGAGATCGAGCCACAAGGCCGGATCGCTTCGATCGCCCGTCAGCACGACCGCCGTCGCCCCCGCCGTCCAAGGGTCCATCAACCCCGCGCCCAACGTGTAGGTCCAATTAAACGCGCCCGCGTGCAAGAGTTTGTCGTCGGGCGTGAGCCCATACCAGCCTTCGTGCATGGGCGCCCGGCCGATCAGCGCGCGGTGGGCGTGGAGCACCCCCTTGGGCGTGCCGCTGGTGCCCGATGTGTAGACGAGGAACGCGGGGTCCTCCGCGTCGGTGTTCGCATTGAGCTCACCGGCCCCTCCGGCGGCGCGCACCGCGGCAAGCGGGATGATCGGCACCGTCGTGTCGTGGGGCACCGCGCCCGATCCATCGGTGATGATGAGCCGCGCGCCGCTATCGGCGGCGATGAAGCTCACCTCGCGCTCCGTCAACAAGGTCGAGGTCGGCACGGCGACGAGGCCCGCCTTCAGCGCGCCGAAGAAGACAATCGGAAACCCGGAGTGATTGCCGACCCGCAGCAAGACGCGATCGCCCGGTTCCGCGCCCAACGCCAGAAGACCCCGGCCCGCCTCGTCGATGGCCGCGGCGAGATCCCCATAGGTCCAGCGCTCGTCAATGCGTCCGCTCCGATCACCGGTGACGATCAACGCGGTGCGTTCAGGTGCGGTGGTGGCGGTCCAAAGACAATGGGTGGTCAGATTGAAGCGCGCCATCAGCCGATCCGCAGCACGGCGCCCGGCGCCAAAAACATCAACAGCCGGCGTATGTCGGCGGTTGTTACGGCGACGCAGCCCGCCGTTGGGGCGTAGCCGGGTCGCGCCAAATGCAGAAAAATCGCACTGCCGCGATAAAGCGCACGGCGGGTGACGTTCCAATCGAGCACGATCACCGTGTCGTAAAGCTCATCCGCGCGCGCCATCTCCTCGTGCGATCCCTTGAAGGGGAGCGGCACCGGCCGGTTATACCGACCGTCACCCACATCGTCCGACCACCCAAGCGTCAGCGGTGTGGGCAACAGGCGATGGTGCGCGGCCGGCCGGGCCATGCGATCGGCGCGATAGTAGCCATAAAGGAGCGCCAACGGCGCGGCCGGCGTCCCGCCATCGCCCTCGCGCTTAAACCGGGTGATGCCGGTGCGGCCGAGCGCGCAAGGGATACGATGCGGGCCGACGAGGATGATCCCCTTGGTCGTCTCGCCCGGCCGTGCGACGACGCGGGCGGTGGAAAACCGTCGGGCTCGGGTGGGCATGAAGGCGATCTCCCATCGAACAGCGGTTAGAGCGACGGCGGTGCCGCGCGAGTGGTGGCTTGGACGAGCGCCCAATCGTGGGCCTGGATGCGGGCGACGGCGGCTTCGGCGGCGCCCTCGTCGCGCGCCTCAAGAGCCTCCAAAATGGTGGCGTGCGCGCCATGGGCGCGGGCGGCGGCGGCGGTGATCTCGTCAGCAACCAGAGGCAGAAACGCAAGCGCGATCGCCTCCTCGATCGCTTTGACAAGAAGCGGGTTCAAGCTTGCTTCGGCCAAGGCAAGGTGAAAGGCGGTCTCGGCCTGACGCAACAGGCCTGCCCCCGTGGCGGCTTTCATGGCGTCGAGCGATTGGCGCAAGCGCTTGAGGTGGCCCGGTGTGCGGCGTCCGGCAGCATAGCGGGCGGCCATACGCTCATTGAGCTCGCGGAACTCCAGGATGCGCATGACGGCGGCCGGATCGCGCGCCATGCGCCGAACCGCCATCGCACGCAGCTCCGCCTCACCGGCCACGAACGCCCCACCGGTCGCGCCGCGCCGGATGGTGAGATAGCCCTCGCCTTCCAAGATGCGCAACGCCTCGCGCAGGGTCACGCGTGAGACATGGATCTCTTCAGCCAGCTTGCGCTCGGCGGGCATGCGCTCGCCCGGGAGCAACAGGCCCAAGTGGATCTGGCGACGCAAGCCATCGACGGCAAGACCATAGGCGGCTTGTGGCTCGACCGGTCTGAGGCCCCACAGCATGGCTCAGACCGCCGTGAAGGTGTTGTCGACGAAGATCTCGGCGCCATTGACGAACGAGGCGGCGTCGCTGGCCAGAAACAGCGCCACGGCAGCGACCTCCTCCGGCTCACAGATGCGGCCCTGCATGATGTTGACGTCTTGTTCGGAGGCGAACACCCCATAAGCGCGCAGCTGCGCGATCTCATCCTCGCCGTGGCGGGTGCGCACGAACGACGGGCAGATCGTGTTGCAGCGGATGCCACGGTCGCGATATTCCACCGCGATGGCGCGGGCGAGCTGGTTCATGGCCGCCTTGGAAGCGCAATAGACCGATTCCAAATGGGTCGCCGCGCGCACACCGGTGGAAGAGGTAAAGATGATCGACCCGCGTCCTTGCTGCAGCATGCGCGGCAGGACGAGGCGCGTGACGAGGAACGCGCTCTTGGCGTTGTTGTCCATCATCTCGTCCCACTCGGCGATCGTGAAATCGAGGAACGGTTTCACCAGGATGACGCCGGCGTGGTTAAACAAGATGTCGACCCGGTCGAAATGCTCAAGCACCTGACCGACCGCCGCTTCGACATCGGCGGGCCGCGACACATCAGCCGCGATAAAGCGCACGTCTCGGCCCTCGGCCCTCAACCGCCCGGCGACCCGGGTGCCGGTCTCCACGTCGCGATCCAAGAACACCACCCGCGCGCCCTCGCGGGCAAACAGCTCCACCGAGGCGGCCCCAACCCCATTGGCGCCGCCGGTGATCAGCGCGGTCCGTCCCGCCAAGGTCGCGCCTGTAGTCATTGTAGTGTCCATCTTGCGCCGCGCCCCGGGTCGCGATTGCCCCGGCCGTGGGTCGGCGCAGTTGAGCGCGAAGGCGCCGTGGCATCAAGTCCCGTTGATGGCGCACGGACGGCCTCCGTTCGCATGGCCGGGTCCGCCGCGCGTGGCTTGGAAGCTGGCCGCGGATGGCGCACAGTCGCGCGTGACAGGACGACCAGGGGAGTGACAGGAATGCCGGACAGCGCGCGCGGAGTTTTGGTGTCGACAGCGGGCTGGGCGCCTGAAGACTGGATGGAGCGGGTCGCGCAGCGTTTGCCCGGCCGGCCGGTGATTGTCGCGCGCGCGCCGTTTGACCCCGCCGTGGTGGGCTACGCCATGGTGTGGAAGCCGCCGCACGGGTTGTTGGCGACGTGCCCGAACCTGAACGTGATCTTTTCGCTCGGCGCGGGGGTCGATCACCTCATCTTTGATGCCACCTTGCCAGCGGTCCCGGTGGTGCGCATCGTCGATCCCAGCTTGACGGCGCGGATGACCGAATGGGTGGTGCTGCACGCGCTCCTGCATTTGCGCCAGCAAAAGGCCTATGACGCCCAGCAGCGCGACCATGTCTGGTACGACCGCCCGCAACCGGCGGCCGGCGACGTGCGCGTGGGTGTGATGGGCCTGGGCGTCTTGGGCCAGGACGCGGCAGAGGTCTTGGTGCGGCTCGGTTTTCAGGTGGCCGGCTGGAGCCGAACGCCCAAAACCGTGCCGGGAATCGCCACATATCACGGGGCTGACGGGTTAGGCGCGTTTTTGGCGCGCACCGACATGCTCGTCGTGCTGCTGCCACACACCACCGACACGGACGGCATCTTGAACGCGAGCCTGTTTCGCCAGCTGCCGCGCGATGGCGCGCTGGGCGGCGCGGTGCTCATCAATGCCGGCCGCGGGCGGCTACAGCGCGCCGCCGACATCTTGGCAGCACTCGACGCCGGCGATTTAAAGGCTGCAAGCCTGGATGTGTTCGAGACCGAGCCGCTTGACGCCGACAGCCCGTTTTGGAGCCATCCAGCGGTCTATGTGACGCCCCACTCGGCCGCCTCCAGCGATCCACGCTTTCTGGTCGGCTATGTGACCGGGCAAATCGAAGCCTTTGAGCGGGGCGAGGCGCTGCAGAACGTGGTTGATCGCCAAACGGGCTATTGATGGGGCCAATGTACAAACCGATCAGACGCGCGGATCGGGCGCGCTCAAACTTGCCAGCGTGGTGAGGTCCACATTGGCGCCGCACACCAAAACCCCCACCCGCTCACCCGGCCGAGGCCGATAAGCCCCCGACAGCAGCGCGGCAAGGGCGGCCGCACCACCGGGCTCCGCGGCGATGCGCGCGGTGTGCCATAGACGGGTTTGCGCCTCGGTGATTGCGCCATCGGGCACCAACACCACCTCCGACACGAAGCTCTCAGCAATGGCGTGGACCAAGTCGCCAACCCGGCGCGCCCCCAGACTGTCGGCGGCAACCGAATCAACGGGGACATCAACCGGTCGGCCCGCTTCCAGGCTCGCATGCAGCGCCCGCGAGCCGCGCGGCTCTACGCCAACGACGCGCACGCGGCCCGCATACCACAGCGCCATGCCTGCGATCAGCCCGCCGCCACCAGATGCCACAAGCACCGTGTGCAATTCGGGCACTTGCGCTTCCCACTCCAGAGCGACGGTGCCCTGGCCGGCGATGGTGGCCGGGCTATCGAACGGATGGACGATCATGGCCCCGCTATCGACCGCGTAGGCTTCCGACAGCGCGGCGGCATCGGCATAGCGCTCGCCGGCCACCACCACCTCGGCGCCATAACCGCGGATGCGCGCAATCTTGACCGGGCTTGAGATGGTCGGCACGAAGATCTTGGCGCGCACGCCCTGGCAAGCCGCCGCATAGGCAACGGCCGCGCCGTGATTGCCGCCCGACGCCGCGGTGATCCCGGCTTTGGGTATCGGCCGGGACAACAAGTTGTTGAAGGCCCCGCGCGCCTTGAACGAACCGGTGTGCTGCAAAAGCTCCAGCTTTAAATTAACCGGCTCAGCCAGACCGACCGCCGCACCTTC